>NZ_CP160797.1:102500-175000 GCF_040784915.1 Bacillus vallismortis | reverse complement strand
CTTCATCTACCTCGTTCTTTTGTAACTCCGTACAGAGTGTCCTACAACCCCAAGAGGCAAGCCTCTTGGTTTGGGCTGATCCCGTTTCGCTCGCCGCTACTCAGGGAATCGCATTTGCTTTCTCTTCCTCCGGGTACTTAGATGTTTCAGTTCCCCGGGTCTGCCTTCTCATATCCTATGAATTCAGATATGGATACCACTCCATTACGAGTGGTGGGTTTCCCCATTCGGAAATCTCCGGATCAAAGCTTGCTTACAGCTCCCCGAAGCATATCGGTGTTCGTCCCGTCCTTCATCGGCTCCTAGTGCCAAGGCATCCACCGTGCGCCCTTTCTAACTTAACCGTTAAAAAGAATCACTATGTGATATCTTGTATTACTAATTGAATGTGATGTCTACTGTTATCTAGTTTTCAAAGAACAACGTATAGGACATGCTAACACATGCGTTCCCACAGATGTGGCGCATTTAGCAGGTGTTCCTATGTTTTTGAAGGAATGATCCTTCAAAACTAAACAAGACAGGGAACGTTCTGTTTATAAGACCCAAGGTCTTATATTCCGTAATATATCCTTAGAAAGGAGGTGATCCAGCCGCACCTTCCGATACGGCTACCTTGTTACGACTTCACCCCAATCATCTGTCCCACCTTCGGCGGCTGGCTCCTAAAAGGTTACCTCACCGACTTCGGGTGTTACAAACTCTCGTGGTGTGACGGGCGGTGTGTACAAGGCCCGGGAACGTATTCACCGCGGCATGCTGATCCGCGATTACTAGCGATTCCAGCTTCACGCAGTCGAGTTGCAGACTGCGATCCGAACTGAGAACAGATTTGTGGGATTGGCTTAACCTCGCGGTTTCGCTGCCCTTTGTTCTGTCCATTGTAGCACGTGTGTAGCCCAGGTCATAAGGGGCATGATGATTTGACGTCATCCCCACCTTCCTCCGGTTTGTCACCGGCAGTCACCTTAGAGTGCCCAACCGAATGCTGGCAACTAAGATCAAGGGTTGCGCTCGTTGCGGGACTTAACCCAACATCTCACGACACGAGCTGACGACAACCATGCACCACCTGTCACTCTGCCCCCGAAGGGGACGTCCTATCTCTAGGATTGTCAGAGGATGTCAAGACCTGGTAAGGTTCTTCGCGTTGCTTCGAATTAAACCACATGCTCCACCGCTTGTGCGGGCCCCCGTCAATTCCTTTGAGTTTCAGTCTTGCGACCGTACTCCCCAGGCGGAGTGCTTAATGCGTTAGCTGCAGCACTAAGGGGCGGAAACCCCCTAACACTTAGCACTCATCGTTTACGGCGTGGACTACCAGGGTATCTAATCCTGTTCGCTCCCCACGCTTTCGCTCCTCAGCGTCAGTTACAGACCAGAGAGTCGCCTTCGCCACTGGTGTTCCTCCACATCTCTACGCATTTCACCGCTACACGTGGAATTCCACTCTCCTCTTCTGCACTCAAGTTCCCCAGTTTCCAATGACCCTCCCCGGTTGAGCCGGGGGCTTTCACATCAGACTTAAGAAACCGCCTGCGAGCCCTTTACGCCCAATAATTCCGGACAACGCTTGCCACCTACGTATTACCGCGGCTGCTGGCACGTAGTTAGCCGTGGCTTTCTGGTTAGGTACCGTCAAGGTACCGCCCTATTCGAACGGTACTTGTTCTTCCCTAACAACAGAGCTTTACGATCCGAAAACCTTCATCACTCACGCGGCGTTGCTCCGTCAGACTTTCGTCCATTGCGGAAGATTCCCTACTGCTGCCTCCCGTAGGAGTCTGGGCCGTGTCTCAGTCCCAGTGTGGCCGATCACCCTCTCAGGTCGGCTACGCATCGTTGCCTTGGTGAGCCGTTACCTCACCAACTAGCTAATGCGCCGCGGGTCCATCTGTAAGTGGTAGCCGAAGCCACCTTTTATGTTTGAACCATGCGGTTCAAACAAGCATCCGGTATTAGCCCCGGTTTCCCGGAGTTATCCCAGTCTTACAGGCAGGTTACCCACGTGTTACTCACCCGTCCGCCGCTAACATCAGGGAGCAAGCTCCCATCTGTCCGCTCGACTTGCATGTATTAGGCACGCCGCCAGCGTTCGTCCTGAGCCAGGATCAAACTCTCCGATAAAATGGATCACAGGTTAAGTTCATCGCATCCTGCGATGACACCTGCGTGACCTGCGTCCTACAGGCCTAGTTTGACTGACTACGCACATTGCTGTGCGATTTATAAAAAATGAATTAACAGGTACGTTTTGTCTTGTTTAGTTTTCAAAGATCATTTCGTTTGTTCGCTTTGTTAAAGCAACTTTATTAGTATACAATGCTACTTCTTCAAAGTCAACAACTTTTTTAAAAAATGGTGGAGCCTAGCGGGATCGAACCGCTGACCTCCTGCGTGCAAAGCAGGCGCTCTCCCAGCTGAGCTAAGGCCCCATTGAAATGGTCGGGAAGACAGGATTCGAACCTGCGACCCCATGGTCCCAAACCATGTGCTCTACCAAGCTGAGCTACTTCCCGATTCCCTATCTATTCTATAACAATAATGGCGCGCCCGAGAGGAGTCGAACCCCTAACCTTTTGATCCGTAGTCAAACGCTCTATCCAATTGAGCTACGGGCGCAATCAATTTTACAATATCCCGTTGGGATAAAAATGGAGCGGAAGACGGGATTCGAACCCGCGACCCCCACCTTGGCAAGGTGGTGTTCTACCACTGAACTACTTCCGCATATCGCAATAAAAAAAGCTTTCTCTTTTTTGAGAAACCTTGGTAATAACACACTTAATAAAGCTTCCAAGCGGGCTCGAACCGCTGACCTCTTCCTTACCATGGAAGTGCTCTACCTGCTGAGCTATGGAAGCAATGGCTCCGCAGGTAGGATTCGAACCTACGACCGATCGGTTAACAGCCGATAGCTCTACCACTGAGCTACTGCGGAATAATATAAGCTTCATAAACAAACATGGTAGAAATAACAAAACTGCTTGGCGGCGTCCTACTCTCACAGGGGGAAACCCCCGACTACCATCGGCGCTGAAGAGCTTAACTTCCGTGTTCGGCATGGGAACGGGTGTGACCTCTTCGCTATCGCCACCAAACAATTTGAGAGATGTTCTCTCAAAACTAGATAACAGATGTGACACCATTCAAAATGTGGTTAAGTCCTCGATCGATTAGTATCTGTCAGCTCCATGTGTCGCCACACTTCCACCTCAGACCTATCAACCTGATCATCTTTCAGGGATCTTACTTCCTTGCGGAATGGGAAATCTCATCTTGAGGGGGGCTTCATGCTTAGATGCTTTCAGCACTTATCCCGTCCGCACATAGCTACCCAGCGATGCCCTTGGCAGAACAACTGGTACACCAGCGGTGCGTCCATCCCGGTCCTCTCGTACTAAGGACAGCTCCTCTCAAATTTCCTGCGCCCGCGACGGATAGGGACCGAACTGTCTCACGACGTTCTGAACCCAGCTCGCGTACCGCTTTAATGGGCGAACAGCCCAACCCTTGGGACCGACTACAGCCCCAGGATGCGATGAGCCGACATCGAGGTGCCAAACCTCCCCGTCGATGTGGACTCTTGGGGGAGATAAGCCTGTTATCCCCGGGGTAGCTTTTATCCGTTGAGCGATGGCCCTTCCATGCGGAACCACCGGATCACTAAGCCCGACTTTCGTCCCTGCTCGACTTGTAGGTCTCGCAGTCAAGCTCCCTTGTGCCTTTACACTCTGCGAATGATTTCCAACCATTCTGAGGGAACCTTTGGGCGCCTCCGTTACCTTTTAGGAGGCGACCGCCCCAGTCAAACTGCCCACCTGACACTGTCTCCCCGCCCGATAAGGGCGGCGGGTTAGAAGGTCAATACAGCCAGGGTAGTATCCCACCGATGCCTCCACCGAAGCTAGCGCTCCGGTTTCCAAGGCTCCTACCTATCCTGTACAAGCTGTACCAACATTCAATATCAGGCTGCAGTAAAGCTCCACGGGGTCTTTCCGTCCTGTCGCGGGTAACCTGCATCTTCACAGGTACTATAATTTCACCGAGTCTCTCGTTGAGACAGTGCCCAGATCGTTGCGCCTTTCGTGCGGGTCGGAACTTACCCGACAAGGAATTTCGCTACCTTAGGACCGTTATAGTTACGGCCGCCGTTTACTGGGGCTTCAATTCGCACCTTCGCTTACGCTAAGCGCTCCTCTTAACCTTCCAGCACCGGGCAGGCGTCAGCCCCTATACTTCGCCTTACGGCTTCGCAGAGACCTGTGTTTTTGCTAAACAGTCGCCTGGGCCTATTCACTGCGGCTCTCTCGGGCTTGCACCCTAACAGAGCACCCCTTCTCCCGAAGTTACGGGGTCATTTTGCCGAGTTCCTTAACGAGAGTTCTCTCGATCACCTTAGGATTCTCTCCTCGCCTACCTGTGTCGGTTTGCGGTACGGGCACCTCTCACCTCGCTAGAGGCTTTTCTTGGCAGTGTGGAATCAGGAACTTCGCTACTATATTTCGCTCGCCATCACAGCTCAGCCTTATGGGAAACGGATTTGCCTATTTCCCAGCCTAACTGCTTGGACGCGGATATCCAATACCGCGCTTACCCTATCCTCCTGCGTCCCCCCATTACTCAAATGGTGAGGAGGTGGTACAGGAATATCAACCTGTTGTCCATCGCCTACGCCTTTCGGCCTCGGCTTAGGTCCCGACTAACCCTGAGCGGACGAGCCTTCCTCAGGAAACCTTAGGCATTCGGTGGAGGGGATTCTCACCCCTCTTTCGCTACTCATACCGGCATTCTCACTTCTAAGCGCTCCACCAGTCCTTCCGGTCTGGCTTCACAGCCCTTAGAACGCTCTCCTACCACTGTTCGAAGAACAGTCCGCAGCTTCGGTGATACGTTTAGCCCCGGTACATTTTCGGCGCAGAGTCACTCGACCAGTGAGCTATTACGCACTCTTTAAATGGTGGCTGCTTCTAAGCCAACATCCTGGTTGTCTAAGCAACTCCACATCCTTTTCCACTTAACGTATACTTTGGGACCTTAGCTGGCGGTCTGGGCTGTTTCCCTTTCGACTACGGATCTTATCACTCGCAGTCTGACTCCCAAGGATAAGTCATTGGCATTCGGAGTTTGACTGAATTCGGTAACCCGGTAGGGGCCCCTAGTCCAATCAGTGCTCTACCTCCAAGACTCTTACCTTGAGGCTAGCCCTAAAGCTATTTCGGAGAGAACCAGCTATCTCCAGGTTCGATTGGCATTTCACCCCTACCCACACCTCATCCCCGCACTTTTCAACGTGCGTGGGTTCGGGCCTCCATTCAGTGTTACCTGAACTTCACCCTGGACATGGGTAGATCACCTGGTTTCGGGTCTACGACCACGTACTCATGCGCCCTATTCAGACTCGCTTTCGCTGCGGCTCCGCATCTTCTGCTTAACCTTGCACGGGATCGTAACTCGCCGGTTCATTCTACAAAAGGCACGCCATCACCCGTTAACGGGCTCTGACTACTTGTAGGCACACGGTTTCAGGATCTGTTTCACTCCCCTTCCGGGGTGCTTTTCACCTTTCCCTCACGGTACTGGTTCACTATCGGTCACTAGGGAGTATTTAGCCTTGGGAGATGGTCCTCCCGGATTCCGACGGAATTTCACGTGTTCCGCCGTACTCAGGATCCACTCAGGAGAGAACGAAGTTTTGACTACAGGGCTGTTACCTTCTATGGCGGGCCTTTCCAGACCTCTTCATCTACCTCGTTCTTTTGTAACTCCGTACAGAGTGTCCTACAACCCCAAGAGGCAAGCCTCTTGGTTTGGGCTGATCCCGTTTCGCTCGCCGCTACTCAGGGAATCGCATTTGCTTTCTCTTCCTCCGGGTACTTAGATGTTTCAGTTCCCCGGGTCTGCCTTCTCATATCCTATGAATTCAGATATGGATACCACTCCATTACGAGTGGTGGGTTTCCCCATTCGGAAATCTCCGGATCAAAGCTTGCTTACAGCTCCCCGAAGCATATCGGTGTTCGTCCCGTCCTTCATCGGCTCCTAGTGCCAAGGCATCCACCGTGCGCCCTTTCTAACTTAACCGTTAAAAAGAATCACTATGTGATATCTTGTATTACTAATTGAATGTGATGTCTACTGTTATCTAGTTTTCAAAGAACAACGTATAGGACATGCTAACACATGCGTTCCCACAGATGTGGCGCATTTAGCAGGTGTTCCTATGTTTTTGAAGGAATGATCCTTCAAAACTAAACAAGACAGGGAACGTTCTGTTTATAAGACCCAAGGTCTTATATTCCGTAATATATCCTTAGAAAGGAGGTGATCCAGCCGCACCTTCCGATACGGCTACCTTGTTACGACTTCACCCCAATCATCTGTCCCACCTTCGGCGGCTGGCTCCTAAAAGGTTACCTCACCGACTTCGGGTGTTACAAACTCTCGTGGTGTGACGGGCGGTGTGTACAAGGCCCGGGAACGTATTCACCGCGGCATGCTGATCCGCGATTACTAGCGATTCCAGCTTCACGCAGTCGAGTTGCAGACTGCGATCCGAACTGAGAACAGATTTGTGGGATTGGCTTAACCTCGCGGTTTCGCTGCCCTTTGTTCTGTCCATTGTAGCACGTGTGTAGCCCAGGTCATAAGGGGCATGATGATTTGACGTCATCCCCACCTTCCTCCGGTTTGTCACCGGCAGTCACCTTAGAGTGCCCAACTGAATGCTGGCAACTAAGATCAAGGGTTGCGCTCGTTGCGGGACTTAACCCAACATCTCACGACACGAGCTGACGACAACCATGCACCACCTGTCACTCTGCCCCCGAAGGGGACGTCCTATCTCTAGGATTGTCAGAGGATGTCAAGACCTGGTAAGGTTCTTCGCGTTGCTTCGAATTAAACCACATGCTCCACCGCTTGTGCGGGCCCCCGTCAATTCCTTTGAGTTTCAGTCTTGCGACCGTACTCCCCAGGCGGAGTGCTTAATGCGTTAGCTGCAGCACTAAGGGGCGGAAACCCCCTAACACTTAGCACTCATCGTTTACGGCGTGGACTACCAGGGTATCTAATCCTGTTCGCTCCCCACGCTTTCGCTCCTCAGCGTCAGTTACAGACCAGAGAGTCGCCTTCGCCACTGGTGTTCCTCCACATCTCTACGCATTTCACCGCTACACGTGGAATTCCACTCTCCTCTTCTGCACTCAAGTTCCCCAGTTTCCAATGACCCTCCCCGGTTGAGCCGGGGGCTTTCACATCAGACTTAAGAAACCGCCTGCGAGCCCTTTACGCCCAATAATTCCGGACAACGCTTGCCACCTACGTATTACCGCGGCTGCTGGCACGTAGTTAGCCGTGGCTTTCTGGTTAGGTACCGTCAAGGTACCGCCCTATTCGAACGGTACTTGTTCTTCCCTAACAACAGAGCTTTACGATCCGAAAACCTTCATCACTCACGCGGCGTTGCTCCGTCAGACTTTCGTCCATTGCGGAAGATTCCCTACTGCTGCCTCCCGTAGGAGTCTGGGCCGTGTCTCAGTCCCAGTGTGGCCGATCACCCTCTCAGGTCGGCTACGCATCGTTGCCTTGGTGAGCCGTTACTTCACCAACTAGCTAATGCGCCGCGGGTCCATCTGTAAGTGGTAGCCGAAGCCACCTTTTATGTTTGAACCATGCGGTTCAAACAAGCATCCGGTATTAGCCCCGGTTTCCCGGAGTTATCCCAGTCTTACAGGCAGGTTACCCACGTGTTACTCACCCGTCCGCCGCTAACATCAGGGAGCAAGCTCCCATCTGTCCGCTCGACTTGCATGTATTAGGCACGCCGCCAGCGTTCGTCCTGAGCCAGGATCAAACTCTCCGATAAAGTAGTTTGACTGACTACGCACATCACTGTGCGATTTATAAAAAAATGAATTAACAGGTACGTTTTGTCTTGTTTAGTTTTCAAAGATCATTACTGCCGCTTAACGAAGCAGCTTTATTACTATAACATTCAGCTTCTTTTAAGTCAATAACTTTTTTCAAAGCATTTAATGAAGCTTTTAATTGTTGTCAGCTGTTTATCAGCGACGAATAATAATATATCACGGATATTATCAAAAGGTCAACACCTAATTTAAGCTGTATACAAAGATACATTTTATGGGTTATATTCAATCGGCCATGCTCATAAGATGTAATACAAGAACAATGGACAAGATAAGGAGGCTTCATCAGTGAATCACTTCTATGTGTGGCACATTAAACGAGTGAAACAATTTATCATTATACTTATCGCCGCATTTGCAGCAGCTAGCTTTTTTTATATCCAAAGAGCTGTCCCGCTTCCCGTGTTTTCAACTGACACCGGACCTAAAGCCATTTATAAAGGAGAAACAGATTCGAAAGAAGTTGCCCTTACTTTTGATATCAGCTGGGGTGATGAAAAAGCAGAACCTATACTTAATACTCTGAAGGCGAACGGGATTAAAAATGCGACGTTTTTTCTTTCCGCTTCTTGGGCTGAACGCCACCCCGACACAGTGGCACGTATCGTGAAGGACGGTCATCAAATAGGGAGCATGGGCTACGCCTATAAAAACTATGCCAATTTAGAGAGCAGCGAAATAAAAAAGGACATTAACCGTGCGCAAACTGCCTTTGAAAAGTTAGGGATCAAAGACATACAGCTATTAAGACCCCCTACCGGACAATTCAACAAGAATGTTCTAACGGTCGCAAAGCAATACAACTATACGGTCGTTCATTACAGCATAAACTCTCAGGATTGGACGAATCCCGGAGTTGAAAAAATCATCGATAATGTGACCCAGCAAGTTTCCGGAGGAGACATTGTTCTTTTACACGCCTCCGATTCGGCAAAACAAACAGAAGAAGCGCTGCCCGATATCATCCATCAGCTGAGAGAAAAAGGATTAAAAAATGTAACCGTAGGTGATCTCATTGCAAATTCTGATGCCAAATCCTCAGAGATAAAGTAATTACTTCGCTGCAAACTTTGGCAGCATCAGCAATTGGAAAGCATTACACGCCATTAACGGAAAAAGCATTAAATAAAGCCAGTCCTCATCATTTACTCTTAACGCAGGGAACCATTCTAATGCAGTAATCACAACCATTAAAAACAATGATGACACAAACGTTTTTTTAGGGGACTGCTTTTGCTTTATATATGCTGTTACCACCCCAAAGATCAATAAAAATACCGGTAACCACGCATAGCCAGTCAGCGATTCTCCGCTCTCTCCAAAAAATAAAAACCGCACGTACATTAAATCAAAAGCAACAAACAAGATGAAAAACAACTGAAGCAAATTCCACAAAGATGAGGATCTTAATATCTCAAGTGCAAACCGGTGAACGGTTAAAAAAACGAAAAACCCCATTTGGCTGATTACACTAAAAATCATGCCTACTCCAACAAACCAAAATAACACAGAGAAAATCTGCCCCGCTTCGAAGGCAAGAAACAGCCCCTTATATCCTCCCCATTTTAAAGCAAAACCCACAATACCCGTGATAACCGCTCCGACAGCTAAATTAGAAAAGAAAAAACGAACCAAACCACGGCTTTTCATTTCTTTCATCCACCCCTCAAGAATCGCAAACCGCGATATTTTGTTATGTATAATTCTAAACAGATGAATCATATTAAAAGTAAGACAAGTATGTGAAAGGAGCTTAACCATGTCAAAAGCCAAAACGCTATTGATAAGCTGTTTTTTGTTATTATCTGTAACAGCTTGTGCTCCAAAAGACCAAGCAGCGGATATGGACTATGATCAGACTAAAAAAATGGTTGTTGATATATTAAAAACTGATGATGGAAAGAAAGCCATTAAGGAATTATTAAACGATGATGCGATGAATGAAGCGTTGGTGATTGACCAAGATGCGATTAAAGGAACGATAGAAAAAACACTCACCTCTAAAAAAGGAGAAGAATTTTGGAAAAACATCTTTGAAGACACTGATTTTGCCGAAGGTTTTGCGAAAACTCTTCAAAAAGAGCATGAAAAAGTGATAAAAAAACTGATGAAGGACCCGGATTATCAGAAGATGCTGATGGACGTTATGCAAGATCCAGGCATGAATAAAAAGTACAGCCAACTGGCAAAAAGCCAAGAATTCCGCAGTTACTTAGAAGAGGTTATTAACGAAACACTTTCTAGTCCGCTTTACAAAAAACAGTTCGAAGATGAACTGAAAAAAGCAGCAAAAGAAACCGCCAAAGAAAGTGAATAAAAGGAGAGCCGGGATATAGAATCCCGGTTCGCCTTTTTATACTTGCACTGACATTTTGTCAACTATTTTTTTTGCGACATCCTGATATATTTCTCCTATAGGATGGCTTTTGTCATATACAGACGGAGCAAATTGATCCTTATCCCAATCAGGTTGTTTCAACGGGATTCTGCCAAGCAAAGGCACATTCAATTCCTCGGCTAGTTTATCTCCGCCGCCTTTTCCAAAGACGTATTCTCTTTCCCCTGTCTTTGCGCTTTCATAATAAGCCATGTTCTCTATAACACCAACAACTTCATGATCAGTTTTAATTGCCATAGAGCCTGCTCTAGCCGCTACAAAAGCAGCTGTAGGATGCGGCGTTGATACGATGATTTCTTTGCAGCTCGGAAGCATTGTATGTACATCGAGAGCAACGTCTCCTGTTCCAGGCGGAAGATCAAGAACAATATAGTCTACTTCTCCCCACTCTACTTCATGGAAAAAGTTGTTCAGCATTTTGCCTAGCATTGGCCCTCTCCATACGACCGGCGCATTTTCTTCTACGAAGAAGCCCATTGACATCACCTTTACCCCAAAGCGTTCAACAGGAAGAAGTTTCTCTCCTTCAATAGTCGGACGCACAGTGATGCCCATCATATCCGGCACACTGAAGCCATAAATATCCGCATCAATTAAACCGACCTTTTTCCCTAGACGAGCCAGAGCAGTAGCAAGATTTACTGACACAGTCGACTTGCCTACGCCGCCTTTTCCGCTTGCTACAGCAAGAAAGACTGGCGGATTATCCATATTTAATAATGTTTTTTTCTCAGCTGACGGCGCCCGGAACTTATCAACCGTTTCCTCAGGCAGCTCTTCAAATCGAAGGCCGACTGTCTCTGCACCTGCCCCTTTTAAGACGTTTACGATCTCTTGCTGAATCTGCATTTGTTCTGCGGTTCCGGTTTTTGCAAGAGCGACTTTTACACTGACATGCCGTTTTTCAGGCTTTATTTTAATTTCCTTAACGGCATCCAATTCTCCCAGAGGTCTTTGAAGAAAAGGTTCGCGCATTTCACCGACTAGTTTTCTTACTTCATCTTCTCTTATCATCGAACCTCACCCTTTTGTGTATTCGTTTTCAAGCAATATTATATCATACATAATTGGCGGGTGTCTTATGCTTAGAAGCATAAGAAAACCCTCCTTTACTCTGGAGGGTCTCCTTTTTCTGTGTAATATCGCATAATGCCTTTATATATGGAAGATGCCACCTTGTCCTGATATTTCGATTTCCCGAGCAGCTTTGCTTCACTAGGATTGGATAAAAACCCGACTTCTATAAGCGCTCCCGGTTTGGTGACGTTTTGCATTAAGTAGACACCATGAATCCGCTTTGCTTTCCGGGTTGTGTTTTCCAGGTTGCTTCTCAATTCATCCTGAATGTATTTCGCGACCTTCTCATTTTCTGCGTATTTTCCGAAATAAAAGCTTTGGGCTCCGCTCCACTTTTGCGAAGGAATCGCATTGAGATGAATACTGATATAGAGTTCAGCCTCTGAATGGTTTATTAATTTGACCCGCTGTCTCAAGTCTTCCGCTTTTCGTCTGCTATAGCCCTTCGTTCCTTCTGGAGCGAGATCGGTATCACTTTCCCTGGTCATAATGACAAGCGCCCCTTGTTCCTGAAGGTAGTCCCTGACTCTAAAGGCCACTTCCAGGGTTACATCCTTCTCTAACAGCTTTCCGCCGACTGCTCCGCCGTCAGGGCCGCCATGACCTGGGTCCAGATAAATAATTTTCCCGCTCAAGGGCAGACTCCACGGCTCCCATGAATCGTTATTGCTGAACTGATACTTAAATAGAAATAGTAATACGATGAAGCCTAGCAAAAAACCGAGCCATTTAAGCTTTCTCCTCATCCCTTCCCCTCCCGCTTGTCCGTTACTACTATAACTATGGGACAGGGCGGGGAAATATGATTATCGCATGCGAAGCTTACACTGTTTTTCTCTTTGGACAAACCCCTCTGTCCACCAGTCTTTAATGAACTTTCGTGCTGCTTCATAAACCGTATTTTTATCAAATGTTGCGTATTGCTCGTGTATCCAATTATAGAGATAATCAAAAAACTCCATACGCAGCTCTTCTTCTTCGCTTGCTGAGCGGGCACTGATGCTCTGCATGGATTCTCCGTAATAGCCGAATATCCCAAAACGCCCGCCTAACAAATAAGCTTCTATCGCAAAATCAATACAGCCTTCGCTGATAATATCTCTTTCATCATCTAAAAACGGGAATAATGGTTCCAAACAGTCCTTAACAGACAGAATAATTTGCCTCAGAGAGAGTTCTTTGAGCAAGTTTTTTTCTAATTCATAATCCTTTTGGCGTTTCACATCCATAAAAGACAGTACCTCTGCCATACAAATTCACTCTCCTTTTACCGGTTATTTTGAGGTTTGGATGGTGAAACCATGCCCGAATTCGGTTGGAAATTCGCCCAAATGAAGGTGCAGAGACCGGTAAAAAGAAGGGGATTTAGAAGCTTTCCACAGGGAACAGAACGAATGTTCTTTCTATAGCATTATAAAAGCAGCCCCTCTAATAGGTTGCTGCTTTTCATACTTTCACACTTCTTGTTGCAGAATATGTATGAATATATTGGTCCAATACAAAACCGCCTTTATCTTCATAAAAGCCAGTGACGATAAAACCGGCATCAATTTGGCCCTTGATTTGGTCTTCTAAGGAATGGCCGAATTCCAGAGCTTCTTTATTTTCAATCAGTTTTTTCACTTTATGTTTTGGAAGATCTTCTGGGTCGGCATATGGAATAGAGTGTTTTACTTTTAAAATACCTTGCTGTTCTAATTCTACATCAAACAGAAATACGACAGGATTGACAAAACCCGAGATTAGAGCGCCGTTTTTTTTCAGCACACGGTAGGCTTCCTTCCAGACTGGGAGGACATTCTCAACAAAAACATTAGCAACAGGATGTACAATCATATCAAATGATTCATCCTGAAATTGACTGAGATCGTCCATGCTTCCTTTGACAGGATGTATCGCGAGACGATCGCGCTCAGCAACCATTCTATCCTGATCCAGCTGCTTTTCCGAGTTATCTAATACAGTGACATCCGCTCCTGCGGCTGCCAAAATAGGACCCTGCTGGCCGCCACCTGATGCTAAACAGAGAACTTTCAGCCCGTTGACAGGGGGAAACCAATCCCTCGGTACATCTTTCATTGGTGTCACCCTTATATCCCAATTTCCTTTTTTCGCTTGTTCGATGACATGCTGCTCGACAGCAACAGTCCATTCATTACCTGTTTCTACTTTTTGATCCCAAGCTTTGCTATTATGATCTACTAACGCATTCATGAATCGTTCTCCTTACTTTAATGTATAGAGTATAACAAATATTTCTAGATTGTTATCGCTTTCCCTTTGCATATTTAGAAAAAAGTTCATAGAAACGCAAAAAAACCACAAAGGAGATGTGATTTTTTTGGCTAGTGATTATCATATCATTTTTTTGAATCATATAAATGGCAAAACACTTGGTGCTGCTCGGACATATTGCTTAGCTCCGGCATCTCTGTTATGCATTGCTCCATGACAACTGGGCACCTCGTATGAAACGGACAGCCGGCCGGCGGATTTGAAGGACTAGGCAAATCACCTTTCAGCACAATACGTTCCTTTCTGCGGTGTGGGTCTGGGATCGGGACAGCTGACAGCAGCGCTTTCGTATACGGATGCTTCGGATTCTGTATGATTGAATCGCGATCGCCAACTTCAACCAGTTTGCCAAGGTACATAACACCTATACGGTCGCTTATAAAATCAACAACACTTAAATCGTGTGCTATAAACAAGTAGGTTAAACCAAATTCCTTCTGCAAGTCTTTCATCAAGTTAAGTATCTGCGATTGGATCGATACATCGAGTGCGGAAACAGCTTCATCTGCAATGATCAGCTTCGGATTAACAGCGAGAGCCCGGGCGATTCCAATTCTTTGTCTTTGCCCGCCGCTGAATTCATGCGGAAAACGACTGCCGTGCTGACGGGACAGCCCCACCGTATCCAGAAGCTGATGCACTTTTCTTTCACGTTCAGAAGAAGTCATGAGTCCATGAACAATCAACGGTTCTTCAATGATTTCTTTCACTCTCATTCTGGGATTCAATGAGGCGTAAGGATCTTGAAATACCATTTGAAAATCTTTGCGCAAACCACGCACGTTTTTATCATTCATTTTTGTAATATCCTGTCCATTAAACAGAATACTGCCTTCTGTAGGCTCAAGCAGCTTCATTAACATCCGTCCGGTTGTCGACTTTCCGCATCCGCTCTCTCCGACCAGGCCGAAAGTTTCTCCGCGATTAATTGTAAATGAGATATCATCAACCGCTCTCACGGGCTTTGATTTTTTAAACAGTCCCGATGAATCCGCAAAGATTTTTTTCAAGTGTTTCACTTCAACTAAAGGTTCATGAATCATATACTTGCTCCTCCTTTCGCTCATTTTCATTCAGCCAGCATCGGCTTGTTCTTCCTTCCCCCACATTTAGCAGAGGCGGTTCTTTTTTCAGGCATTTATCAAAGACAAACGGACAGCGTGATGCAAATTTGCATCCAGCCGGCCAATCCTCTGCCATCGGAACATTGCCTTGGATAGAATGCAAACGTTCCTGTCGCTTTCCGATTCGAGGGATGGATTCCAGCAGCCCTTTTGTATACGGATGCTTCGGATCATCAAACAGATCATAAACCGAGCCTTGTTCTACAATTCTTCCTGCATACATTACAGCCACTCGATCACACGTTTCAGCGATGACGCCAAGATCATGTGTGATCAACAATATCGATGTGCCGTGTTTCTCCTGCATATCTTTCATGACATCTAGTATTTGGGCTTGAATCGTCACATCAAGTGCTGTCGTAGGTTCATCTGCGATTAATAATTTAGGCGAACAAGACATGGCCATGGCGATCATGACGCGCTGCCTCATTCCTCCGGACAACTGGTGAGGGTATTGTTGTAAAATTTCATCAGCCCTTGAAATACCGACCTGGGTCAGCATTGAAACTGCATGTTCATCCGCTTTCTTTCGTGAATATTTGAGATGCTTTTTAATCGCCTCTCTTAGCTGATTCCCTATCGTTAGAACAGGATTCAATGAAGTCATCGGCTCTTGGAATATCATGGCGATCTCTTTTCCCCGCAGTTCCCGCACTTCTTTTTCTGAAAGATCTAATAGGTCTTTGCCGTCAAAATGAATTGATCCGCCGACTATCTTTCCCGGTGTGTCTTTTAACAGTTTCATAATGGATAAAGAGGTGACGCTTTTTCCGCTCCCGGACTCACCGACAATACCCAGAATTTCACCTTCGTTTATCGTAAAATCAACTCCGTCAACTGCAGGAATTTCTTTACCGTTTACAAAAAAACTCGTCCGTAGCTGATTGACGCTTAATATCGGTTTCATTCATTTACCTCCTAATCCTTTATCTTAGGATCAAGTGCATCCCGGAGTCCGTCACCAAGCAAATTAAAAGCTAAAACGGTGAGAAATATTGCAAGTCCCGGAAAAATCGTCACATGCGGAGCTGTGTTTAAGTAGTTATGCCCATCACTCAGCATAGCGCCCCATTCAGGAGTAGAGGGATCTGCTCCTAATCCTAAAAAGCTAAGTCCTGCCGCTATTAAAATAGCAGAACCGATTCTCATTGTGAAATACACGATAATCGTTGAGAACGTACCCGGCAAAACGTGTTTAAGAATAATGCGTGTATCTTTAGCACCTGTTGATTTTGCCGCTTCCACGTACAGGCTTGATTTCATCTCCAGCACACTGCTTCGAACAATCCGCGCAAATACAGGCACGCTGAATATAGCAACTGCAAAGATTACATTCATCAAACCTGTTCCAAGTATTGCGATAATACCGATTGCCAGCAGCATTCCCGGAAAAGCTAATAAAATATCGCAGAATCGCATAATCAAACTATCAATCCACTTACCAAAATAGCCGCTTATAATGCCAAGTGCACTCCCGGCTAAAGCTCCCAAAAAAACAGAAGACAAACCAACAGATAAGGAAATTCTCGCTCCGACTAATATCCTGCTGAAGATATCCCTTCCGTATGCATCGGTTCCCGCCAAATGAGCTGCTGAAGGCTTTAAAAATAATTGGCCGTAATCGACTTTTGCAGGGTCATATGGCACAAAATACTGGCCGAATAATGCGACAATAAATAATAGCAAAAGAAATACAGCGGATATCAGCGATACTTTTTGCTTTTTAAAAGAAACCCAAAAATCATGGAACCTGCTGCTTTTTGCCGGCTTCTCAACATGTTTTATCTCCATTTGATATCCTCCTTCCTATGATCCGTAGCGTACTTTCGGGTTCAGCCAGCCATATAATAAATCAACAATTAAATTAATGAGTAGAAATTCAAAAGAAAATAATAAAAGTTCAGCTTGTATAACCGGGTAATCCCTTGACACAATTGAATTAATTAACAGACGGCCCAATCCGGGCCAACTGAATAACGTTTCTGTAATGATTGATCCGCTAAGCATAAACCCGAACTGTAATCCAGTCATCGTGACAACCGGAATCATTGCATTTCTGAAGGCATGCTTCATGAGAACTGTATATTCATGCAGGCCTTTAGCTCTGCTCGTCCGGATATAATCATTCTTTAACACATCCATGACTGCTGATCTTGTAAAGCGGGCAATGATAGCTGCAACTCCTGCTCCTAGCGTAATAGAAGGAAGAATATAATGTTTCCAAGAGTCTATTCCGCCTGTAGGAAGCCAGCCTAATTGAACGGAAAACAGCTGCATGAGCATAAGCCCCAGCCAGAAAGAAGGAATAGATATCGCTGAAACGGCAAAAACCATTGTAATATGATCCTGCCACTTGTTTCTTTTGACAGCTGAAACCAATCCGATTGGAATTCCAAATAGCAGGGACCAAAACATGCTCACAACTGTCAGCCAAAATGTCGGCATAAACCGCTCAGACAACATCTCTGCCACAGGTCTTCCCGCCTGAATAGACGTTCCTAAATCTCCTTGAAAGAGATTGGACATATATGAGATGTATTGTTGATATAAAGGCTGATCTAAGCCATATTTCTCTCTTACTAATTTGATTTCATCAATTGTTGCATCACTGCCTGCGATTAACCGGGCAGGGTCTCCGGGAATCATATGCACGAACATAAAGACAATAACAGTAATAATGAACAAGAGAGGAATCATCAGCAATAAACGTTTGATTGAATACTTTATCATTAGGCGCCCTCCTTGACTTCAATAAAAGGAGGCTGACCCATACGAGTCTGCCTCCGGAACACGCTGGATGGGCGTCACCCAAGCGCCAGCATTATTTTTTTTCTGCCCCGCGAACATCCATCACACCTGATGGCTGCATCACCACTCCGTCGACACTGTCTTTTTTCGCATAAATTAAATCTGGTACAGCAAGGAAAACCCATGGAGCATCTTCCCAAATCTGCTGCTGCGCTTTTCCATATAATTCTTTGCGTTTCGCCGTGTCAGAAGTTTGTAACGCTTGGTTCAGAAGACTGTTTACAGTATTACTTTGGTAGTAAGACGTGTTATAAGAATTCGGCGGGAATGCTTCCTCTCCGCCAAAGACAGGGCGAAGACCCCAATCGGCATCGCCGGTAGACGGAGACCATCCGCCATTATAAAGCTCCAGATCAGCATCTTTCGCGTTTGTAACACCCCAGATTTTATCCCCGATAGTACCGCTTTCCATAGGCACTGTTTTTAATGTAATTCCTACTTTATCAAGCTGCTGTTTATAGAATTCCATCATTTTAACCTTATCAGAGCTGTTTCCGCCCCAGATTGTTGCCTCAAACCCATTTGGATAACCCGCTTCTTTTAAAAGCTGTTTCGCTTTTTTGATGTTATATTCGTATGGTGTTTGTCCAGCGTAAAACTGTGTATCAGGTGCAATAGATGATTTCGCTTCAGAAGCATATCCGTTATATACAACTTTCAGGAAAGCTTCTTTATCAATTGCATAGTTAATAGCCTGGCGGACTTTCACATCATTAAAAGGCTTTTTCATAGTATTCATTGAAAAATACTTCACAATTAAAGACGGCTTTGTAACCAGTGACAGTCCGTCGGTGTTCTCAATTGTTTTTGTATCTGTCGGAGGTACGGGATAGATGAAATCCGCTTCTCCCGTTTGAAGCATCGCAATTCGTGCCCCATTTTCAGGAACAGGCTTAAAGACAATGTTATGTACCTTTGGAAGGTCCTTGTTCCAGTAATTTTTATTGACAGTTAATTTAAGATATTCGCCGTGCTGCCATTTTTCAAATGTAAACGGTCCTGTTCCGACCGGGTGCTGTGATACTTTGTCACCATATTTTTTTATCGCATCAGGACTAATCATCATAGCTGCCGGATGAGCAAAGTTGTTGATCATCGCCGCAAATGGCTTGCTTAAAGTGACACGCACTGTATCATCATCTATGACTTTCGTTTCTTTTACTAACTCAAATAAACTATGTCGTTTTAACTTAGATTCAGGATCGGCAAGACGGTCAATATTCGTTTTCACCGCTTCGGCATTAAAGTCCGTTCCGTCTTGGAACTTGATTCCTTTCTTGAGCTTGAACGTAAACTCAGTCGAATCTTTGTTTACCTCATAGCTTTTGGCTAGGACAGGAACGACTTTGTTATCCTTATCAAAGCCTAAAAGTCCCTCCATAATAGCTGATTCAGCTGTATAGGATGCATTATCGTTTGTATCATGAGGATCAAGCGTTGTCACATCACTTTCTAAAGCAACCGTGAATGTATCACTTGATGAACCCTTACTCTCTGAAGCTTTATCATTTTTATCGTTGTTACCGCACGCCGCTAAGAAAACACTGGTAATAAGCACAAATGACAAGCTGAATATAAACCGCTTTTTCACTCTAAACCCCCCATATAAAATTGTTAAAATTTAAACTAATTGAACAATAGTGTATACTACAAGAGAAGCTTCATATTGTCAATAATACTGATAAGTTTAATAAGCTTTATGGCAGTCTGCAGTATAGTCAGTTGGAAGGAATGAGTATAGATGAAACCTGTTATCGGCATATCAGGGAGTATCATCATTGATCAAGGCGGGCGTTTCCCAGGTTATAAGCGCGCCTATGTGAATGATACATACGTTCAATCTGTTTTAGATGCGGGAGGCGTCCCTTTTATCGTGCCTATTATAAATGATGAAGAAACAATCGATCAGATGATACAGCAAATAGATGGGCTTGTGATGTCAGGAGGGCATGACGTTAACCCACTCCTTTACGGTGAGGAGCCTCTTGCTAAGCAAGGTTCAGTTTTTCCCGAGCGAGATGAATTTGATCAATTACTAATAAAAAAAGCCATTGCTGCCGGCAAACCCGTATTTGCCATTTGCAGAGGATTGCAAATTTTGAATGTCGCGTTTGGCGGCTCTATTTACCAAGATCTATCTTATATTAAGAATGCATCTATTAAACATGATCAGTACAATAATACCAAGGTTCCCACTCATACCATTGACATTGAAACGGGTACGCACCTTCATTCTATATTTGGAGATACAGCGCTGGTCAATTCGTTCCATCACCAAGCGATTAAAGATGTGGCTCCCGGGTTCCTTATATCTGCACGGGCACGGGATGAAGTCATTGAAGCAATCGAAATGGAGAGCAGCACATTTGTGCTTGGGGTTCAGTGGCATCCGGAAATGTTGACAAAAGGATATCCGCTCATGCTGATGCTATTCGAAACTTTAGTGGAGAAAGCCAATCAGCAAAAAGCGGCCGTTTTATAAAGCAAAAAGCAGAAGCACTCATATAGGCTTCTGCTTTTTTATAAGGATATAAAAAAGCTCCCAACCCAAGGTTGAGAGCTTCGAAAACGTAAAATTAACGTTTTGAGAACTGAGGTGCACGACGAGCGCCTTTAAGACCGTATTTTTTACGTTCTTTCATACGAGCGTCACGAGTCAGAAGACCAGCGCGTTTAAGTGTTGCACGGTATTCTGGATCTGCTTCAAGCAAAGCACGAGCGATACCATGACGGATTGCTCCAGCTTGACCAGATAAGCCGCCTCCATGTACGTTTACTAAAACATCATAAGTACCAGCTGTTTCAGTCAAAGTTAATGGTTGTTTGATATCTTCAATTAGAGCTGGAGATGGGATGTGCTCGCTGATTTCACGATTATTAACGACGATACGACCTTCTCCTGGAACTAAGCGCACACGCGCTACAGAGCTTTTACGACGGCCAGTACCGTAATATTGAACCTGTGCCAAATTGGTAACCTCCTTTTTAATTAACCGCGAAGTTCGTAAACTTCAGGTTTTTGTGCTTCATGTGGATGCTCAGAACCACGGTATACGTTCAATTTTTTGAACATTTGACGACCTAGAGAACCTTTTGGAAGCATGCCTTTGATAGCAAGCTCAAGCATTTTCTCAGGGTAGTTTGTACGCATTTCAAGAGCAGTTCTTGATTTTAATCCGCCTGGATGTTGAGTGTGACGGTAGTAGATTTTGTCAGTTAACTTTTTACCAGTTAACTCGATTTTTTCCGCGTTGATGATGATCACATGATCTCCAGTATCAACGTGCGGTGTGTAAGTCGGTTTGTGTTTTCCGCGAAGGATAGATGCAACTTCTGTAGAAAGACGTCCTAGAGTCTTGCCAGCAGCATCAACAACTAACCACTTGCGTTCAATAGTACTTGCGTTAGCCATAGGTGTTGTACGCATTGAATTTCCCTCCTAAATGATCTGTCATTTTCAATAAACTTCGATTACGTTCTATTTCACAACACAATAAGTTTCCGGGGCTTATCGTGGGGTTGAAATACATACCATATGATATCTTATAACTTTATGCAGACTCTGTCAAGAAAATATTACACACCTGGTTTAGTTGTCATAGCAAACGTTCCATAAATATAGCCCGTGCCCCGGCGCTGTGCGCCCTGCCGCTTCGCGATCCTTCGCTTCCAGCATAGATTTCACATCATCGGGAGAAATTTTGCCAATACCTGCATCAAGCAAAGTACCCGCAATAATTCTGACCATATTATATAAGAAACCGCTGCCTGTGATCCGCATTTGCAGGCCGTCATCTGTCTTAGTCCAATCAAGTTCGTAAATCGTTCTTACCTTGTCCTGCACTTCTGTTTTAACCGCGCAAAAGCTCGTAAAATCATGCGTCCCTAAAAGATGCTTTGCCGCTTCTCTCATGTTCTGCACATTAAGGTGATATGAAAAATGGTAAGCGTAATGCCGTTTAAATACGTCCGGGTGTTTATCCGTGTATACAAAGTAGCGATATTCTTTTTTCACTGCGCTAAATCGTGCATGGAACCCATCATCCGCAATTTCTGCCTGTTTGACTGCGATATCGTCCGGAAGCAGTGCATTTAAGGCATACGGCCATCTCTCTGCCGGGATAGACAGCGGTGTATCAAAATGAATCACCTGTCCGGCTGCGTGAACCCCGCTGTCTGTTCTTCCTGAAGATACGACCGGGATTCTTTCTTTCGACTTATGCAGGACAGCTAAAGCCTTCTCCAGTTCACTCTGAACCGTTCGTTTGCCCGGCTGAACCTGATAACCGTTAAACAAGTGTCCGTCATAAGAAATCGTGCATTTCAGTCTCATACCCGCACCTCTAAGCTCTTAAGAAAAATAACAAAGCAGCCAATACCATCAAGCTGACAATGACAGAAGTATCTTTTCCTGTCCATACAAGCTTTCTATATTTCGTCCGTCCCTCTCCGCTTTGATAGCCTCTTGCTTCCATTGCCACCGCAAGCTCCTCGGCACGTTTGAATGCACTGACGAAGAGAGGGACAAGAAGCGGGACAATAGCCTTTACTCTGTCTTTGACAGGGCCGCTTGTAAAATCAACGCCTCGCGCCATCTGAGCCTTCATGATCTTATCTGTCTCCTCCATCAAGGTCGGGATAAACCGCAAAGAAATTGACATCATAAGAGCCAGCTCGTGCACAGGAAGCTTTACTTTTTTTAATGGATTCAGCAGCTGTTCCATTCCATCGGTAATCTCAATCGGAGTAGTCGTTAGTGTTAATAAGGTTGTGATTAAAATCAGATAGACGAATCTTAGAGAAATGAATATCCCTTGAACCAAACCGCCCTCATAGACTTTGAAAACGCCTAATTGAAAGATAATCGGTCCTTCGTGTGTCATTAAAATGTGAAGAAGGAACGTGAAAAGGACAATCCAGATAATAGGCTTTAACCCTTTCAGTAAAAAAGAGAAAGGAACTCTTGTTAAAGAAACGACGCCCACTGTAAATAATCCAAGCAGTGCATATGTCTGTACATTATTGGCTAAGAATACGATACAAACAAATAAAAAGATCGTAATGAGTTTTGTTCTGGGGTCAAGCCGGTGCACAAGTGAAGAGCCCGGTACATACTTGCCGATAATCATGCTGTCCATCATAAGGTTTTCTCCCCATGAAAGAGAGTACGGATTTCAGCAGCGGCATCTTCAATCGTGAGCATAGGCTCTTTAAATTTGACGCCAAGTGCAGCTTCCAGCTGTCTTTGGAATTTGATCGTTTCCGGAAGATCCAGCCCCCAGCCAGCCATCTCTTCACCTTTTAAAAATAAATCACGCGGACTGCCTGAAGCTTGTATCGTTCCTTTATGCATGACAATCATTTCATCAGCGTATGCAGCTGCATCCTCCATGCTGTGAGTCACAAGGATCGTCGTCAGGTTTCCCCGTTGATGAAGCTCATAAAACATGTCCATTATCTCTTTTCGACCTCTTGGATCCAATCCAGCAGTCGGTTCATCCAAAACAAGCACTTCAGGATCCATTGCAAGTACGCCGGCAATTGCAACTCTGCGCATTTGTCCCCCGCTTAATTCAAAAGGCGATCTGTCCAGAAGCTCTTCTGATAAACCTACAAGCTTCAGCATCTCTCTCGCTCTTTGTTCAGCAGCCTCTTTTTTCACACCAAAATTCATTGGTCCGAACGAAATATCTTTGAGAACTGTTTCTTCGAATAATTGATGTTCAGGAAATTGGAAAACGATTCCGACTTTTTTGCGAAGGGCTTTCAGCTCTTTATTCTTTTTTCCTGCCTGAATGACAGTGCTGTCTAGTGATATCTGTCCCTTCGTCGGCTTCAGAAGACCATTCAGGTGCTGAAGAAGAGTGGACTTGCCAGAGCCTGTATGCCCGATAACGGCTACGTAGCTTCCTTCTTTAATCGATGCATTGATGTCATACAGTGCAAGGCGCTCAAACGGCGTCTTCATCTGATAGCGATGCTCTACATCTTTGATTGTAATGTCCATAGCTCTTTCACCAGCCCTTCCTGAGTTAAATGATTTTCTTCCAGTGCCAGTCCATTTTCACGTAATAGCTGGCTAAGCTGGAATGAGAAGGGTAAATCAAGCCCGATTCGAACAAGTTCCTTATTCAATTTAAAAATCTCTTCAGGCATCCCTTCGGCATGTTTCTTACCGCCATTCATGACAATGATTCGATCTGCTTTTGCCGCCTCATTCAAATCATGTGTAATGGAAATGACAGTTGCCATGCCCTGTTCCTTTAAGTGTCTTACCGTTTCAAGCACTTCTTCTCGCCCAATCGGGTCAAGCATAGATGTTGCTTCATCTAAGATAATAATATCAGGACGTGCGGCAATAACTCCCGCAATCGCAACTCTCTGCTTTTGGCCTCCGGAGAGATGGTGCGGCTCTTGATCGAGAAAATCTTGCATATTCACCTGTTTTACTGCCCAGTCTACTCTCTCAATCATTTCTTCCCGCGGTACACCATTGTTTTCTAAACCAAAAGCCACATCATCGCGAACCGTCGTTCCGACAAATTGGTTATCCGGATTTTGAAAGACCATACCGATCTTCTTACGCACTTCCCAAACCGATTCCTCTGTCAATTGAATCCCGGCAACCTTGATATCACCTGATTCAGGAAGGATTAAACCATTCAAAGTCCGGGCCAGTGTTGATTTTCCTGAACCGTTATGACCTACAATAGCAAGCCATTCACCCTCATACACCTGCAGGGAGACGCCGTCTAGTGCCCGCCTTTCTGCGTCTTTCCGATATCGAAATACGATATCCTCTACCGATATCAACTGATTTTGATTCATGGAAAACCGGCCTCCTCTCAGCTAACGCTCTGCTATTCTCTCTATATAAAAAGTTGCAGTATCTAAAAAAAGGGCATAGATCCAGTTAGAAACTGTCCCGCCCTTCTTTAGATACACAAAAATATGTGATATTAAACCAATTCGATAATTGCCATTGGTGCTCCGTCACCACGGCGAGGACCAAGCTTCATAATACGTGTGTATCCGCCTTGGCGCTCCTCGTAACGAGTTGCAATGTCAGAGAATAATTTTTGAAGTGCATCTTGGTTATTTTCTTCGTTAGCAACCTCGTTGCGGATGTATGCAGCAGCTTGACGGCGAGCGTGAAGATCACCGCGTTTGCCAAGCGTGATCATTTTTTCAACTACAGAGCGAAGTTCTTTCGCACGTGTTTCAGTTGTTTCGATTCTTTCGTTGATGATCAAATCAGTTGTAAGATCACGAAGCATAGCTTTACGCTGTGCACTCGTACGTCCTAGTTTTCTGTATGACATGTGATGTCCCCTCCTTTATTGGAATGCTGTTTCTGATAATAAACACACGAAAATCCTAGTTCGCATAGGAAACTAGTCAATCGTCTTTGCGAAGTCCGAGTCCAAGTTCTTCTAGTTTCGCTTTCACTTCTTCAAGTGATTTGCGTCCTAAATTACGAACTTTCATCATATCTTCTTCCGTCTTGTTCGCAAGCTCTTGAACCGTGTTAATACCCGCACGCTTTAAGCAGTTGTAAGAACGAACAGAAAGATCTAATTCTTCAATTGTCATTTCAAGAACTTTCTCTTTTTGATCTTCTTCTTTTTCAACCATGATTTCAGCATGTTGAGCTTCGTCAGTTAAACCAACGAATATATTAAGGTGTTCAGTTAAAATCTTTGAACCAAGCGCAATGGCTTCTTTCGGTCCAGTGCTTCCATCAGTCCAAACATCAAGTGTAAGTTTATCATAGTTTGCAACTTGGCCTACACGAGTGTTCTCTACCTGATAAGATACACGAGAAACTGGTGTAAAGATAGAATCGATCGGAATCACGCCGATTGGCTGATCGTCTCTCTTGTTTGCGTCAGCAGGCGTATACCCACGTCCTCTTTGAGCAGTAAGGCGAACTCGGAAACTCGCATTCTGACCAAGAGTCGCGATATGAAGATCTGGATTTAAAATCTCTACATCACTATCGTGTGTAATATCTGCTGCCGTTACAGTTCCTTCGCCCTGTACATCAATTTCTAACGTCTTCTCTTCATCAGAGTAGATTTTCAATGCAAGCTTTTTAATGTGTAAGATAATCGTTGTAACATCTTCCACAACGCCTTCAATTGTCGAGAATTCGTGCAGTACACCATCTATCTGGATTGATGTTACAGCGGCACCAGGGAGTGAGGATAAGAGGATACGACGTAAGGAGTTACCCAGAGTTGTACCATATCCACGCTCAAGTGGCTCTACGACAAACTTACCAAATTTGGCATCGTCGCTGATTTCAACCGTTTCGATTTTTGGTTTTTCAATCTCGATCATTACTTAAAACCCTCCTTCAAAACGTCGAAACCTCGAATAGAATCATATGAGATTCCATCCGAAATTCCCCATTGTTTAGTCCCGTATGTGCTCAGGCAACGAGTCGGTGCATTCGTTTCATAAATAACTGTATCATAACCCATTATTGACAGGGACACAAAATCTATACAAACAAATTACACGCGGCGACGTTTTGGTGGACGGCATCCGTTATGAGGAACAGGAGTTACGTCTCTGATAGCAGTGACTTCTAGTCCAGCAGCTTGAAGTGCACGAATTGCAGCTTCACGGCCTGAACCAGGGCCTTTAACAGTAACCTCAAGAGTTTTAAGACCATGTTCGATTGAACCTTTAGCAGCTGTTTCTGCAGCCATTTGCGCAGCAAAAGGAGTAGATTTACGAGAACCTCTGAATCCTAGAGCTCCGGCACTAGACCAAGAAAGAGCATTACCATGAGTGTCAGTGATCGTAACGATCGTGTTATTGAAAGTTGAGCGAATATGAGCAATTCCAGACTCAATATTCTTTTTCACGCGACGTTTACGCGTGTTAGATTTACGAGCAGCAGCCATTGTTTAGGTACCTCCCTTACTTATTTTTTCTTGTTAGCTACAGTACGACGCGGACCTTTACGAGTACGCGCATTGTTTTTAGAGTTTTGTCCGCGAACAGGCAAACCTCTGCGATGGCGGATTCCGCGGTAGCTTCCGATTTCGATCAGACGCTTAATGTTAAGAGAAACTTCACGGCGAAGGTCACCTTCTACTTTCAGTTTATCAATAACATCACGGATTTTACCAAGTTCTTCTTCAGTAAGATCACGCACACGAGTATCTTCTGAAACACCAGCCTCTTTCAAGACTTGTTGAGCCGTTGTGCGGCCAATTCCGAAGACATACGTTAAAGAAATAACAACACGTTTGTCACGTGGGATATCTACACCAGCAATACGAGCCATTCTCTGGGCACCTCCTTATAAATTATCCTTGTTTTTGTTTATGCTTTGGATTTTCACAGATCACCATTACTTTTCCTTTTCTGCGAATAACTTTACATTTTTCGCAGATTGGTTTAACTGATGGTCTCACTTTCATGTGTTTCCAACCTCCTTCAGTTTCCGGAGTGCTTTATTTGTAACGGTACGTAATCCTGCCACGAGTTAAGTCATATGGAGATAATTCTACCGTAACTTTGTCTCCAGGTAAAATGCGAATGAAGTGCATGCGGATTTTACCAGATACATGAGCCAAAACAGTATGGCCGTTTTCGAGTTCGACTTTGAACATCGCGTTTGGCAATGTTTCGACTATAGTACCTTCCACTTCAATTACATCGTCTTTCGCCATTCAAGTGTTCTCCCTTCTTCAAATCAGTAACTTGCTTTCTGACAAATTTCAAAAGAGAAAATCTCAGTTTTCCGTTTGTCACACGCCCTGTTTCGTTTATACTGTTCTGAACTTCCGGAGATACGCAATCATAAAGGGTTAAATGATTGATATTCTTTTTCTTAGGAGAATGAAATGTACGCTTTTCTCCGTCTGCTGTTAGTACAATGATGATCGTTAACAATTCCAATGACAACAGCAAGATGAATTCAGTCCTGCCAATGTTCATCCAAACTTTCTGCCCTATCAAGCCGGATAAAACACATGTCTTCGGAATTATTTTCATCACCTAGACTCTCGTCAGTATATCAAAACCCGTTTCCGTAATCGCAATTGTATGTTCAAAATGAGCACACTTTTTCCCATCTACCGTTACAACCGTCCAGTTATCAGCCAATGTTTTCACGTAGCGGCTGCCAGCGTTCACCATAGGTTCAATAGCGAGAACCATGCCAGGTTTGAGCCGTGGTCCTTTGTTGGGCGGACCATAATGAGGAATTTGCGGGTCCTCATGCAAGTCTTGACCAACACCATGTCCGACATACTCCCTAACAACTGAAAACTGCTCCTTTTCGACATACGTTTGTATTGCGTGGGAAATATTCGACAAACGTTCATCTGGTTTTGCTTCCTGCAAGCCTTTATATAAAGACTCCTCTGTCACTTCCAGAAGTTTTTTGTCATCATTGCTGATGTTTCCTACCGGATATGTCCATGCAGAGTCACCATGATAACCATTTAATTTAGCACCGATATCAATACTGATGATGTCTCCGTCCTTCAGCACCCTGCTGCCAGGAATACCGTGAACGAGTTCTTCATTAACTGATACGCAAATGCTCCCGCGAAACCCATTATACCCCTTAAAAGATGGGATTGCACCCTGCTTATTAATAAAACGCTCGGCAATTTGATCCAATTCTTTTGTCGAGATTCCTGGTTTAATATGCTTTTTTAACTCTTCATGAGTTAAAGCCACGATTCGCCCTGCTTCCCGCATGATACCAAGTTCACGTGGGGTTTTACAGATAATCATTTTTTTAATCCTCCAAGAAGATCCTTCACATCTGCATATACGTCTTGAATGTCCTGTTGGCCATTCACGTTTGCAAGATAACCTTTCTCAGAATAAAAATCGAGTAAAGGCTGAGTTTGCTTCATGTTTACCTCAAGCCGTTTAGAGACTGTTTCCTCATTATCATCTGCCCGTTGATAGAGTTCGCCTCCGTCTTTATCACAAACACCCGGCGTTTTCGGCGGATTAAAGACTAAATGATAGGTTGTGCCGCAAACACTGCAAATTCTGCGTCCAGTCAGACGTTCCATCAGAACATCCTTGTCGACTTCAATGTTAATGACATAATCAATCGGCTTGCCGTACTCCTCAAGAATTCCTTCAAGAGCCTCGGCTTGAGCGACTGTTCGCGGAAATCCGTCCAGAAGAAAACCTCTTTCACAATCGTCTTTGCCAAGCCTTTCTTTTACAATTCCGATTGTGACTTCGTCAGGTACGAGCTCTCCCTTATCAATATAAGATTTTGCTTCGAGTCCGAGTGGTGTTTCTTCTTTCATAGCAGCACGGAACATATCTCCTGTTGAGATATGAGGAATCCCATAATCCTCAACAATTCGTTCGCCCTGTGTACCTTTACCGGCACCAGGAAGCCCCATTAAGACTAAGTTCATTCGGATTTCCCCCGTCCTCTCTTTATTAAGAGGGAATGGATAAATCCATTTCCTCTAGTTTTTCATAAATCCACGGTAGTTTCGTTTCACCAACTGGCTTTCTAGTTGCTTCATTGTCTCTAAGGCTACCCCGACAACAATTAACAAAGATGTTCCGCCAATTTGTGCACTTTGAGGCAATCCAGCGAATTGAATGAAAAAGATAGGAAGAATGGAAATCACGGCTAAGAATATAGAACCCACAAACGTAAGTCGATACAAAATGCTCGTAATTCTATCTTGAGTCATTTTCCCTGGACGAACCCCCGGGATATAGCCACCCTGTTTTTTAAGGTTATCAGCCATTTGTTCAGGATTGACCTGTACAAAAGCATAAAAGTACGTAAAGGCAATAATCAACGCAACATATATCGCCATACCCACCGGATGCGTATTATCAAAGTAGTTTTGAATCCACTTTGTCACATCGTTTGTTCCAAAGAATGACGCGATCGTCCGCGGCGTTATCAGAAACGCAACCGCAAAGATGACCGGAATAACCCCCGCAGGGTTTACTTTCAATGGTAGGTGAGTAGACTGTCCCCCGCCTGCAGGTGAACGACCTGTGCCTTTAGCATATTGAATCGCAATTTTCCGTACGGCTTGCTGAATGAAAATAACTCCAACAATAACTGCTAAAATCGCAATCACAAGAAGTGCGATTTTTACAATATGAATAAACAACTGATCGTCGCTGCCGACAAATTGAGTCTCATATATTTGTCCAACCGTTTTTGGAATACTAGCCACAATCCCCGCGAAGATAATGATCGATATTCCGTTGCCTACCCCATGAGACGTAATTTGTTCTCCGAGCCACATTAAAAAGGCAGTTCCGCCAGTGAGCACTAAAGCAATGATGAGATATGTCGAAACACCCGAATTTTCGATCAGCATACCGTTTGCCAGATTGTTGAATCCGTATGACATACCTAACGCTTGGATGAACCCAAGCACAATCGTAAAGTACCTTGTGAACTGAGCTAATTTACGGCGGCCAACTTCACCTTGCTTAGACCACTCGGTAAACTTCGGCACAACATCCATCTGAAGCAGCTGAATGATGATCGAAGCCGTGATATAAGGAGTAATTCCCATTGCAAAAATGGAGAATTGGTAAAGCGCACCGCCGCCAAATGTATTAAGGAGATCAAAAACACCCATTTGAGACTGTGCCTGTAACGCTTCAGCGTTAACATAAGGCACAGGAATAAACGCACCTATGCGAAAGACGATAAGCATGAGTAAAGTGAATATGATTTTATTCCTGATATCACTCACACGCATAAAGTTGGAGATTGTTTTAAACAAGTTAGATCACCTCAGCTGTACCGCCAGCAGCTTCAACAGCTTCTTTCGCAGAAGCAGAGAATTTATTGGCTTTTACAGTTAATTTTTTCTCTAATTTACCGTTGCCAAGAATCTTTACTCCTGCATTAAGTTTGCTAATAACACCAGTCTCAAGAAGAAGTTCAGGAGTGACTTCCGTTCCTTCTGCAAAACCGTTCAATTTGTCTAGGTTGACTACAGTGTAATCCTTGCGGTTGATGTTAGTGAAACCGCGTTTAGGAAGACGTTGGAATAAAGGCATTTGTCCCCCCTCGAATCCTGGACGCACACCGCCGCCAGAACGAGCGTTTTGACCTTTGTGACCTTTACCAGCTGTTTTACCGTTACCAGAACCAATACCACGACCTACGCGATTACGCGTTTTGCGTGAACCTTCTGAAGGTTTTAATTCATGAAGTTTCATTAGGACACCTCCTTATCCGATCAATTATTTTTATTGTTCTTTAACAGAAACTAAATGAGATACTTTATTAATCATACCGCGAATCGCAGCGTTGTCTTCATGAACAACAGTTTGGTTTGTTTTCTTTAAACCAAGTGTTCTCACAGTAACGCGTTGATCTTCCGGACGACCGATTACACTTCGTTTGAGGGTAATTTCTAATTTAGCCATTAATGTTCCCTCCTTATCCTAACAGTTCTTCTACAGATTTTCCACGAAGCTTCGCAACGTCTTCAGCACGTTTAAGTTCACTTAAACCTTGAAGAGTTGCACGAATCATGTTGATCGGTGTGTTAGAACCTAAAGACTTAGAAAGGATATCAGCTACACCTGCAAGCTCAAGTACCGCACGTACAGGGCCTCCAGCGATAACTCCAGTACCTTCAGAAGCAGGTTTTAACAAGATGTTACCTGCACCGAAACGTCCGATGATTTCGTGTGGAATTGTAGTTCCAACCATTGGTACTTCAATTAAATTCTTTTTCGCATCTTCAACAGCTTTGCGGATCGCTTCTGGTACTTCTTGTGCTTTACCAGTACCGAATCCTACGTGTCCGTTTTTGTCACCGACAACGACTAGAGCTGCGAAGCGGAAACGACGACCACCTTTAACAACTTTCGCTACGCGGTTAACCGTAACTAAGCGTTCTTCTAACTCTAATTTGCTTGGGTCAATACGACGCATAATCATGTGTCCCTCCTTCTTTTATTAAAATTTAAGTCCAGCTTCACGAGCAGCATCAGCTAAAGCTTTTACACGTCCATGGTATAAGTATCCGCCACGGTCAAATACTACGTCAGAAATGCCTTTTTCAGCAGCGCGTTTTGCAACTAATTCTCCAACTTTAGTAGCAGCAGAAGCATCTCCTGTGCTTTCAACGTTCAAGTCTTTATCGAGAGTAGATGCACTAGCAAGTGTTACACCATTTACATCATCGATGATTTGAGCGTAAATGTGCTTGTTAGAACGGAAAACGTTCAGACGCGGTCTTTCAGCAGTACCGGAAAGTTTAGCGCGAACACGAGCGTGTCTTTTAAGACGAGCAGCATTTTTGCTAGTTTTCGTAATCATCTAGGTCACTCCTTTCTTCACTTTAAGCGATCTTACTTAGCAGATTTACCTTCTTTGCGGCGAACAACTTCACCTTCGTAGCGGATACCTTTACCTTTGTAAGGCTCTGGAGAACGGACAGCGCGAATGTTAGCAGCAATAGCTCCTACACGTTCTTTGTCTGTTCCTTTTACAACTACTTTAGTTTGAGAAGGAACTTCAATTTCGATGCCTTCCTCAGGAACGATCTCAACAGGGTGAGAGTATCCAACGTTTAAAACAAGTTTATTTCCGGATTTAGACGCACGGTAACCGACACCGACTAATTCCAAACCTCTTTCAAATCCTTTAGATACACCTTCAACCATGTTGCCAAGCAGACTGCGAGTAGTACCATGCAGCGCACGGTGCTCTTTATGATCAGAAGGACGAGCGACTGTAAGCACATTGTCCTCTACTTTAATCTCCATATCAGGGTGAAACGTACGAGTTAATTCTCCTTTTGGTCCTTTCACAGCTACAGTATTGTTATCGTTTAACGTAACTGTAACATCAGAAGGAATCTCAAGTAACTTCTTACCTACACGAGACATACCAAACACCTCCATTCATGTTAAACTTCTTACCAAACGTATGCTAGAACTTCTCCACCAGCTTGTTTTGCACGGGCTTCTTTGTCCGTTAAAACACCTTGTGATGTAGAAATAATCGCAATTCCAAGACCGTTAAGTACGCGAGGTACTTCATTAGATTTAGCATATACACGCAAACCAGGCTTGCTGATTCTTTTAAGACCAGTGATAACGCGCTCGTTGTTTTGTCCGTATTTCAAGAAAACGCGGATGATACCTTGTTTGCTGTCTTCTACGAACTCAACGTCACGAATGAAACCTTCACGCTTTAAAATTTCAGCAATTTCTCTTTTCAATTTAGAAGCAGGAATTTCAAGCTTCTCATGACGTACCATGTTTGCATTGCGAATACGAGTTAGCATATCTGCAATTGGATCTGTCATAACCATTATATAATTACCTCCTTCCCTTTCTTGGGGATTACCAGCTGGCTTTTTTCACGCCAGGAATTTGTCCTTTATATGCAAGCTCACGGAAACAAATACGGCAAAGTTTAAATTTACGAATGACTGAATGCGGACGTCCGCAGCGTTCACAGCGTGTGTACTCTTGTACTTTAAACTTTGGTGTACGTTGTTGTTTCGCAATCATAGACTTTTTAGCCACGATTTCGCCTCCCTTTCATTGATTATTTCTGGAACGGCATACCTACTTGAGTTAATAGCTCACGAGCTTCTTCGTCAGTATTAGCAGTTGTTACGATAACGATGTCCATTCCGCGAACCTTTGTTACTTTATCGTAGTCAATTTCAGGGAAGATTAACTGTTCTTTGATACCAAGTGTGTAGTTACCGCGACCGTCGAAAGATTTTTTAGAAATCCCGCGGAAGTCACGTACACGCGGTAAAGATACAGAAATAAGTTTATCAAGGAAATCATACATGCGCTCTCCGCGAAGAGTTACTTTCGCACCGATAGGCATTCCTTCACGAAGACGGAATCCAGCAATTGATTTCTTCGCACGAGTAACGACAGGTTTTTGACCTGCGATAAACGTTAATTCTTCAACAGCACTGTCGATTGCTTTCGCGTTTTGAACAGCGTCACCAACACCCATGTTGATTACGATTTTTTCGATTTTAGGCACTTGCATGACAGAATCATAGTTGAACTTTGTCATTAAAGCAGGTGCAATTTCTTTATTGTACTTTTCTTTAAGGCGGTTCATGAGATAGACCTCCCTTCCTTTTAATACTATTTATCTAGAACTTGCCCAGATTTTTTTGCTACACGAACTTTTTTGCCATCTTCCACTTTGTATCCTACGCGAGTCACTTCACCTGTTTTAGGATCGAGCGGCATAACGTTTGATACATGAATTGGCGCCTCTTGATTAGAAATACCGCCTTGAGGGTTAGCTTGAGTTGGTTTAGAGTGTTTCTTCACCATGTTCACACCTTCAACTAAAACGCGGTCCTTTTTAGGGAAAGCAGCAAGGATTGTTCCTTGTTTGCCTTTATCTTTACCAGAGATAACCATTACTTTATCGCCTTTTTTAACATGCATCCTGATCGCACCTCCTTGACTAAGGCATTTATTTCATTAGATAACTTCTGGAGCTAGAGAAACAATTTTCATAAAGTTGTTTTCACGCAACTCACGAGCAACTGGTCCGAAGATACGAGTTCCACGCGGGCTCTTGTCGTCACGGATGATAACACATGCATTCTCATCGAAGCTGATGTATGAACCGTCGCTTCTGCGTGCTCCGCTTTTCGTGCGAACGATAACAGCTCTTACGACTTCACCTTTTTTGACAACGCCTCCTGGTGTTGCTTGTTTAACCGTGCAAACAATGACATCACCAATGTTAGCTGTTTTGCGTCCAGAACCGCCAAGAACTTTAATAGTAAGCACTTCACGAGCGCCAGAGTTATCAGCTACTTTTAAACGAGTCTCTTGTTGAATCATTATTTGTTACCTCCCTTCGGAAAAAGAATTCCGAACTTTATTAGATAATAACAGCTTCTTCGACAACTTCAACTAGACGGAAACGCTTAGTTGCAGACAATGGACGAGTTTCCATGATCTTTACGATGTCACCGATTTTAGCTTGATTATTTTCATCATGTGCTTTGAATTTTTTTGAGTATTTTACGCGTTTACCGTAAAGTGTATGTTTTTTGTATGTTTCAACAACAACAGTAATGGTTTTATCCATTTTGTCAGAAACTACACGGCCTTGGTAAACTTTGCGCTGGTTACGTTCGCTCATGCTCACGACCTCCCCTCAGTGATTATTTATTTGCAGCAATTTCTCTTTCACGAATCACAGTTTTCATGCGCGCGATAGCTTTGCGCACTTCACGAATGCGAGCAGTATTTTCAAGTTGTCCTGTCGCTAATTGAAAGCGAAGATTGAAAAGTTCTTCTTTAAGAGACTTTACTTTTTGTTCAATTTCAGCAGTGGTAAGGTCACGAATTTCATTAGCTTTCATTTGATTCACCACCAATTTCTTCACGTTTTACGAACTTCGTTTTAATTGGCAATTTGTGAGATGCAAGACGAAGCGCTTCACGGGCAACCTCTTCAGACACACCAGAAATCTCAAATAAAACTTTGCCCGGTTTTACAACAGCTACCCAACCTTCTGGAGCCCCTTTACCGGATCCCATACGTACCTCAAGTGGTTTAGCAGTGTAAGGTTTAGAAGGGAAAATTTTAATCCAAACTTTACCGCCACGTTTCATGTAACGAGTCATCGCAATACGTGCAGCTTCGATTTGACGGTTAGTAATCCATGAAGCTTCAAGAGCTTGGATACCGAACTCACCAAAATGTACTTCAGTACCGCCTTTCGCACGACCACGCATTTTTCCGCGATGCTCTCTGCGATATTTAACGCGTTTTGGTAATAACATATTATTTTCCTCCTTCCTCAGTTTTCTTCTTAGTAGGAAGAACCTCTCCACGATAGATCCAGACTTTTACACCAAGCTTACCGTAAGTAGTGTCAGCTTCAGATGTTGCATAGTCAATGTCCGCACGTAATGTGTGCAATGGAACAGTTCCTTCACTGTAGTATTCAGAACGAGCGATATCTGCACCGCCAAGACGACCAGAAACCATTGTTTTCACACCTTGTGCTCCAGCGCGCATTGTGCGTTGGATTTGTTGTTTCTGCGCACGGCGGAAAGAAACACGGTTTTCTAATTGACGAGCGATGTTGTCAGCAACTAGCTGTGCATCAAGATCTGCTCTTTTGATTTCAAGAATGTTAATGTGTACACGCTTGCCAGTAAGGCTGTTAAGGGCTTTGCGAAGTGCTTCAACTTCAGAACCGCCTTTACCGATAACCATACCAGGCTTAGCTGTGTGGATCGTAATGTTAACGCGGTTTGCTGCACGCTCGATTTCTACTTTAGAAACAGAAGCGTCAGAAAGGCGTTTGCTAATGTATTCACGAATTTTTAAATCTTCGTGCAGGAAGTCAGCGTAATCTTTACCAGCGTACCACTTAGATTCCCAATCACGAATGACTCCGATACGAAGACCGACTGGATTTACCTTTTGACCCACTACTTATCCCTCCTTCTTTTCTGATACAACGATTGTAATGTGGCTCGTACGTTTGTTGATTTGGCTCGCACGTCCCATAGCACGTGGGCGGAATCTTTTTAACGTAGGGCCTTCGTCAACGAATGCTTGAGAAATAACCAAGTTGTTAACGTCCATTTCATAGTTATGCTCAGCATTTGCAATAGCGGATTTTAATACTTTCTCGATAATTGGAGAAGCAGCTCTTGGTGTAAGGTTCAAGATTGATACTGCCTCACCTACTTGCTTGCCTCGAATCAGGTCCATTACTAGACGTGCTTTACGAGGAGCAATACGGACTGTTCTTGCAACAGCTTTAGCTTGCATTTAAAAGCCTCCTCTCTTAGCGTCTTGTTTTTTTGTCATCACTAGCATGACCTTTGTACGTACGAGTTGGAGCGAATTCACCCAACTTGTGCCCTACCATATCTTCAGAGATGAATACAGGCACGTGTTTACGTCCGTCATAGACAGCGATTGTGTGACCAATAAACTGTGGGAAAATAGTGGAACGACGAGACCAAGTTTTTACCACTTGTTTCTTGTCTGATTCGTTTAATTTCTCGATTTTTGTCATCAAGTGTCCATCGACAAATGGTCCTTTTTTCAAGCTGCGAGCCATTTTGGAACCTCCCTTCGTGATTGCACTACGGTCCGAAATGAACCGTAGACAACCCCGTTATTTATTTTTACGACGACGTACGATAAATTTATCAGATTTGCTCTTTTTCTTACGTGTCTTGAATCCAAGAGTTGGTTTACCCCATGGAGACATAGGTGATTTACGTCCGATTGGCGCACGTCCTTCACCACCACCGTGTGGGTGATCGTTAGGGTTCATTACAGAACCACGAACTGTAGGACGGATGCCTTTCCAGCGAGAACGTCCAGCTTTACCAATGTTGATAAGTTCATGCTGTTCATTACCTACTTGACCGATAGAAGCACGGCAAGCAGAAAGAATCATGCGAACTTCTCCAGAGTTAAGACGCACAAGAACGTATTTACCTTCTTTACCAAGAACCTGAGCAGATGTACCAGCTGAACGTACAAGCTGTCCGCCTTTGCCAGGTTTTAATTCAATGTTATGCACAACTGTACCAACAGGGATGTTGATAAGTGGAAGTGCATTACCTACTTTAATGTCAGCTTCAGGACCTGACATGATTTCAGTACCCACTTGAATTCCTTTAGGAGCAAGAATGTAACGTTTTTCTCCGTCTGCATAGTTGATTAGAGCGATGTTAGCTGAACGGTTTGGATCGTATTCAACTGTAGCAACGCGTCCAGGTATACCATCTTTATCGCGTTTGAAGTCGATAACACGGTATTGGCGTTTATGTCCGCCACCTTGGTGACGTACAGTCAATTTACCTTGGTTGTTACGTCCGCCTTTTTTGTGAAGGGGAGCAAGCAAGGATTTTTCCGGCTTGTCAGTCGTGATTTCAGCAAAATCTGAAGTTGTCATGCCACGACGTCCATTAGAGGTCGGTTTATACTTTTTAATCGCCATTTTGAATTTCCCTCCTTCTTTTTACAGATAATTAAGCTTCAAAAATTTCGATTTCTTTGCTGTCTGCAGTAAGTTTTACGATCGCTTTTCTGCGACGGCTAGTCATACCAGTGTAGCGTCCGACACGTTTTGATTTACCTTTGTAGTTCATGATGTTGACTTTGTCAACTTTCACTCCAAAGATGCTTTCAATCGCGTCTTTCACTTCTGTTTTATTAGCTCTTACATCAACTTCAAAAGTGTATTTCTTTTCAGCCATTAAATCAGCAGAACGTTCAGTAATGACGGGGCGCTTTAGAACATCACGAGGATCTTTCATTATGCAAGCACCTCCTCTACTTTTTCAACCGCTGCTTTTGTAATCAGAAGCTTCTCGTGGTTGACAACGTCTAAAACGTTGATTCCGTTAGCTTCAACTACAGTAACTCCAGGAATGTTGCGAGCAGATAAAGCGACTGCTTCGTTAGCATCCGCAGTTACAATTAAAGCTTTTTTCTCAACAGATAATCCTTTAAGGATAGCTGCCATTTCTTTTGTTTTAGCTGTATCAAGAGTAAGATCTTCAAGTACGATGATGTTGTTGTCGATCACTTTAGAAGACAATACTGATTTGATTGCCAAGCGGCGAACTTTTTTAGGTAATTTATAAGAATAGCTGCGTGGTGTTGGGCCGAATACGACACCACCTCCGCGCCATTGCGGTGAACGGATAGAACCTTGACGGGCACGTCCAGTACCTTTTTGACGCCATGGTTTACGACCTCCGCCGCGTACTTCAGAACGATTTTTTACTTTGTGAGATCCTTGACGTAAGGAAGCTCTTTGCATAAGAATAGCGTCGAATACAACACTCTCATTTGGCTCGATACCAAATACAGAAGTATTTAATTCGATGTCACCAGCAGTAGAACCGTTTTGGTTGTATAATGCTACTTTTGGCATGATCAATTTCCTCCTTTCCTAAGAGAGTTATTTAGATTTAACAGCACTTTTAACAGTGATTAAAGTTTTCTTCGGACCAGGTACGTTACCTTTGATCAAAAGAAGATTGCGTTCCGCATCAACTTTAACAATTTCAAGGTTTTGAACAGTGATTTGATCTCCGCCCATACGTCCAGGTAATAGTTTGCCTTTGAATACACGGTTAGGATCTACAGGTCCCATTGAACCAGGACGACGGTGGTAGCGTGAACCGTGAGACATAGGTCCGCGAGATTGTCCGTGGCGCTTGATCGCACCTTGGAAACCTTTACCTTTAGATACTCCTGTTACATCTACGATTTCTCCAGCAGAGAAAATTTCAACCTTGACTTCCTGACCAACTTCATACGCATCCATTTCCACTCCGCGTAATTCTTTAACGAAGCGCTTAGGAGCAGTTTCCGCTTTTGCAACGTGTCCTTTTTCAGGTTTGTTAGAAAGCTTTTCTCGCTTGTCGTCAAAACCAAGCTGGATAGCCTCGTAGCCATCGTTTTCAGCTGATTTCTTTTGAAGAACAACGTTTGGAGCAGCTTCAATAACAGTTACCGGAATAAGATCACCGTTTTCTGCGAATACTTGCGTCATACCAATTTTTCTTCCTAAGATTCCTTTGGTCATTCGTCACACCTCCTATTAAGATCATTCTATATTTTAGAATTAAAGTTTAATTTCGATATCGACACCAGATGGTAAATCTAATCGCATGAGAGCATCAACAGTTTGTGGTGTTGGGTTCACAATGTCGATTAAACGTTTATGTGTACGCATTTCAAATTGCTCACGAGAATCTTTGTATTTGTGCACCGCACGAAGGATTGTGTAAACTGATTTTTCAGTTGGCAACGGGATCGGACCAGATACGCTGGCACCAGAACGTTTTGCCGTTTCAACAATCTTCTCAGCAGATTGATCAAGGATTCTATGATCATATGCTTTCAAACGAATACGAATTTTTTGTTTTGCCATTATTTTCCCTCCTTTTCGCCTACATCACGTTAGACAGTTCTCCGCGAGAAAAACCTGAACACCTTGCCATGGCAAAGCGGCCGGGTGTGTCAGCAACCTCTCGCTTCATCGCAGTCAAAAGACCAACATACACCATTATACAGAAAATAGACGTATGTTGCAAGACTTATTTAAGATATGCATGATTTGCACACTTTTTTTATTATACAGGTGTTTTTCATATTTATCAAGGACCTATCATAAGTGGTGCAGTGCGTGGCGACTCAATGTACTTGCGAATAATGATGGCTCCTCGATATGCGGGGTGTGAGCGGAATTCTCAAATTGAAGCCAGTGCTTTTCAGGCGCCTCAAGCTCTTGATAAAACTGTTTTGATATTTCAGCAGGAACAATTAGATCATGTCTCCCCGAAATGAAAAAGCACGGCACTCTAATAAAAGGAATTGATTCAAATCCATTAAACAGGTACAACTCATCAGTTAAATGTTTTTTGCTGAATCGATGTCCATTGAGAAATTTGTGCATGTTTTTTATTCCATACTCATTACCGGTAAGCATTTGAAAAAAAATAGATAGAGCTTGACGATGATGGTGAGTAAATCCTCCCCTACTCAACTCGACACAAAACCGATAGATATGATGATAGATGTCCTTCTCCCAAGGCGGAGCGCCAATAAAACGTATGGCCTTGGATACTATACTGGCTCGCTTCGCATCACACATTTCACGAATAGAGTGATAAGCAGCTGATTCTTCATAGTGAGGGTTAACAACCTGGCTGATTCCATAATACGCGTAATACAACTCCGGACGTTGCTGCAGTACATGAAGTGCTAGCACCGAGCCCCATGAATGGCCGGCAAGATATAGTTTTGTTTTTGAAAAATGGTCTAGGACCCATTGAGTGACTTGAATTGCATCACTAATGAAATGACTGATTGTCATGGAGTGATGAGGAATTCGTTTTGAATAAGAAAGCCCTGATCCTCTTTGATCCCAATGTACTACTGTAAAATGCTGTTCCAGCTCTTTTTGATAATGCCTAACATACCCGATTTGGGGCGTCCCCGGCCCGCCATGTAAAAAAAGCAGCAAAGGATTTTTCACATCAGCCCCATTAATCATCAGCGTTTGCTTCGTTTTGTCAATGGTCAGTTCTTTCATGATAGCGATTGATCTCTTTTCAGGAATCATAAAAATTAGCCCCTAGAATATGATAGATCCTATTATACAAGAAATAGATTATAAAATAAAAAACGAGACCCGCAGGGGGTCTCGTTTATGATCATACTATTACTCAGTGATTGTAGAAACAACGCCTGAACCAACAGTACGTCCGCCTTCACGAATAGAGAAACGAGTTCCTTCTTCGATAGCGATTGTAGAGATAAGTTCAACGATCATTTCAGTGTTGTCTCCAGGCATTACCATTTCTACGCCTTCTGGAAGTTGGATGATACCAGTTACGTCAGTTGTACGGAAGTAGAACTGAGGACGGTAGTTAGAGAAGAATGGAGTATGACGTCCACCCTCTTCTTTAGAAAGAACGTAAACTTCAGCTTTGAATTTGCTGTGCGGAGTGATTGTACCTGGTTTAGCAAGTACTTGACCACGTTGGATATCTTCACGAGCTACACCGCGAAGAAGGGCTCCAATGTTGTCTCCAGCTTCAGCGTAATCAAGAAGCTTACGGAACATTTCAACACCTGTAACAGTTGTTTTCTTGTTTTCTTCTTGAAGACCGATGATTTCTACTTCGTCACCGACTTTAACTTGTCCGCGTTCAACACGTCCAGTAGCAACTGTACCACGACCAGTGATTGAGAATACGTCCTCAACTGGCATCATGAATGGTTTTTCAGTGTCACGCTCTGGAGTTGGGATGTACTCATCAACCGCATCCATAAGTTCGAAGATTTTTGCTTCGTAATCAGCATCACCTTCAAGTGCTTTAAGAGCAGAACCTTTGATTACTGGTACATCATCACCAGGGAAGTCATATTCGCTAAGAAGATCGCGAACTTCCATTTCAACTAGTTCAAGAAGCTCTTCGTCGTCTACCATGTCGCATTTGTTTAAGAATACAACGATGTATGGTACACCAACGTTTTTAGAAAGAAGGATGTGCTCACGAGTTTGTGGCATTGGGCCATCAGCAGCAGATACTACAAGGATAGCTCCGTCCATTTGCGCAGCACCAGTGATCATGTTTTTAACATAGTCAGCGTGTCCTGGGCAGTCAACGTGTGCATAGTGACGAGTTTCAGTTTCATACTCAACGTGTGCAGTAGAGATTGTGATTCCGCGCTCGCGCTCTTCTGGTGCACCATCAATTTGATCGTACGCCATAGCTGTACCTTTACCAGATTTCTTATGAAGTACTGTTGTGATAGCAGCAGTTAATGTTGTTTTACCATGGTCAACGTGTCCAATTGTACCAATATTGGCATGTGATTTGGAACGGTCGAATTTTTCTTTAGCCATTCTAAAATCCTCCTTAAGAGCTTTTAATTAGTAATGTATAGTGTGATAGGAAGTGAAAGAAAGCTTTCACTTCCTCATCTTACAATAGTAGTTATACTTGAGTTAAGAGGCAAAATCAATTATTCGCCTTTATTTTTTTTGATAATTTCTTCAGAAATGCTCTTCGGTACTTCTTCGTAGTGATCCATGAACATAGTGAACGTACCGCGACCTTGCGTATTAGAACGAAGTGCAGTAGCGTAACCGAACATTTCAGCAAGAGGAACCATCGCGCGAACAACCTGTGCGTTACCGCGAGCTTCCATACCTTCTACGCGTCCGCGACGAGAAGTAACATCACCCATGATGTCTCCCATGTATTCTTCAGGAATAACAACTTCAACTTTCATAATTGGTTCAAGAAGAACAGGGTTACATTTGCTGACTGCATTTTTCAATGCCATTGAAGCAGCGACTTTAAACGCCATTTCATTTGAGTCAACATCATGGTAAGATCCATCAAAAAGTTTTGCCTTGATGTCAATTAGCGGGAATCCTGCTAAGACACCATTTTCAAGAGAGTCTTCAAGACCTGCTTGTACGGCTGGGATGTATTCACGAGGAACAACACCACCGACGATTGCGTTTTCGAATTCAAATCCAGCGCCTTCTTCATTAGGTTCGAATTCAATCCAAACGTGTCCGAACTGACCGCGTCCACCAGATTGACGTACGAATTTACCTTCAACTTTTGCACCTGAACGGAATGTTTCACGGTACGCAACTTGAGGAGCACCTACGTTAGCTTCTACTTTGAATTCACGCTTCATACGGTCAACAATGATATCAAGGTGAAGTTCACCCATACCAGAGATGATCGTCTGACCAGTTTCCGGATTTGTTTGAGTACGGAATGTAGGATCTTCTTCAGCAAGTTTCGCTAAAGCGATACCCATTTTATCTTGGTCAGCTTTTGATTTAGGCTCAATCGCTACATCGATAACCGGCTCTGGGAATTCCATTGATTCAAGGATTACAAGATCCTTTTCGTCACATAGAGTATCTCCAGTAGATGTATCTTTTAGACCTACAGCAGCTGCGATGTCTCCTGCATAAACAGTAGCGATCTCTTCACGGCTGTTGGCATGCATTTGCAGGATACGTCCGACACGCTCACGTTTGCCTTTTGTTGAGTTTTTCACGTATGAACCGGAATCAAGAGTTCCAGAGTACACACGGAAGAACGTCAGTTTACCAACATAAGGGTCAGTCATTACTTTAAATGCAAGTGCAGAGAATGGCTCTTCATCAGAAGAATGACGAACAATCTCTTCATCAGTATCCGGGCGTACACCTTTGATTGCAGCAACATCAGTTGGTGCAGGAAGGTAGTCAAGAACTGCATCAAGTACAAGCTGAACACCTTTGTTTTTGAAAGCAGAACCGACTAGTACTGGATAGAATTCAACATTCAAAGTACCTTTACGGATTGCAGCTTTCAACTCGTCGATTGTGATTTCTTCACCTTCGAGGTACTTTTCCATAAGCTCTTCATCAAGCTCTGCGACAGCTTCAATTAAGCTGTTACGAAGCTCTTCAGCTTGTTCTTTGTACTCTTCAGGGATTTCTTTCGCATCAGAACGAGTTCCAAGATCATCTTCGTAGAAATACGCAACGTTTTCTACAAGGTCGATGATACCTTCGAAGTTGTCTTCAGCACCGATTGGCAATTGGATTGCATGGGCGTTAGCTTGAAGACGGTCTCTTAAAGTACCTACAGAGTAAAGGAAGTCTGCGCCGATTTTGTCCATTTTGTTGACAAATACGACACGCGGAACTCCGTAAGTTGTTGCTTGGCGCCATACTGTTTCTGTTTGAGGCTCAACGCCTGATTGTGCATCAAGTACAGCAACCGCACCATCAAGTACACGAAGAGAACGTTCAACTTCAACTGTGAAGTCTACGTGTCCTGGAGTATCGATGATGTTTACGCGGTAACCTTTCCACTGCGCAGTTGTCGCAGCGGATGTGATTGTGATACCGCGTTCTTGTTCCTGCTCCATCCAGTCCATTTGTGAAGCTCCTTCATGAGTTTCACCAATTTTGTGGATACGGCCTGTGTAGAACAAGATACGTTCTGTAGTAGTCGTTTTACCAGCATCAATGTGAGCCATGATCCCGATATTACGAGTTTTATCTAAGGAGAACTCTCTTGCCATTGGGTAATTTCTCCTTCCTTATTAGGAAATTGTGTTTTTTAAATATATGTGAAACCTACCAGCGATAGTGAGCAAATGCTTTGTTTGCTTCAGCCATCTTATGAGTATCTTCGCGTTTCTTAACAGCAGCACCAGTATTGTTAGCTGCGTCAAGGATTTCGTTAGCTAAACGCTCTTCCATCGTTTTTTCTCCGCGAAGACGAGCATAGTTTACTAACCAGCGAAGTCCGAGAGTAGTACGACGTTCAGGACGAACTTCTACAGGAACTTGGTAGTTCGCACCACCTACACGGCGTGCTTTAACTTCAAGTACAGGCATGATGTTTTTCAATGCTTGTTCGAAAACCTCCATTGCATCATTGCCAGTACGTTCTTTAATGATATCGAATGACTTGTATAGGATTGTTTGAGACTTACCTTTTTTACCATCGATCATCATTTTGTTGATTAGACGAGATACAAGCTTAGAATTATAAAGCGGATCAGGTAAAACATCTCTTTTTGCTACAGGACCTTTACGTGGCATCTGAATATCCTCCCTTCATTATTTTTACGTTTTTGTGTTTATTATTTTGCTTTAGGACGTTTAGTTCCGTATTTAGAACGGCCTTGCGCACGGTTTTCTACTCCAGCAGTGTCAAGCGCACCACGAACGATGTGGTAACGTACCCCTGGTAAGTCTTTTACACGTCCGCCGCGGATTAGTACAACGCTGTGCTCTTGCAGGTTGTGACCGATACCAGGAATGTAAGCCGTAACCTCGATTCCGTTAGTCAAACGAACACGAGCATATTTACGAAGTGCTGAGTTCGGTTTTTTCGGTGTCATTGTACCAACACGAGTACATACCCCGCGTTTTTGTGGAGAAGATACATTAGTGTGCTCTTTTTTAAAGCTGTTGTATCCTTTGTTAAGTGCAGGAGACTTTGAGTTTTCTACTTTACTCACGCGTCCTTTACGAATTAGCTGATTGATTGTAGGCATTATTTTTTCCTCCCTTCATTACGTTTTATAACCCACATACCCAGGTGGTTCATCAAAAGGCAAAAAACAATGTCTTCACACGAGAAAAAATCTCACGCAAAAACAAAAAAGTACGTTATAACATAATGGCAACAGCTGCTGCTCCTACTTCAATTCCGCAGGCTTTGCCGAGCTTTTTCATGGATTCGACCATTGAGACTGCGATCCCCTGATCTTTCGCAAGTGTAATAACACTTTTCGTAAGGATAGGATCTGCGTCTTCTGCAACGACTACTTCCTTTACCGAACCTCGTTTTAGAGCTTTCACTGTTTGCTTCGTACCAATAATAATTGATTTGGCCTGTGATACTTTATCATAAGACATAAATACATCCTCCAAAGTAACAGGTTTATTTCGAGCACCTTGGTTATATTATCATTCTAGGAGACGTATGTCAACATAGTATGACATTTTTTAGTTTCGTTCTTCTCATAGAGTGATTTTTTATTAAAATTATCTGCTGAAAGACTGTTTTGCAGTCTTTCAGCAGATTTAAATCAATTATTCAACCGGAACCATGTCATCAGTCGGCTGAACATTTGAAACTGTTTTTACTTTTCGGTATTTCATCATACCTGTACCAGCCGGAACAAGCTTACCGATGATAACATTCTCTTTCAAGCCGAGAAGCTCATCACGCTTACCTTTGATCGCTGCGTCTGTAAGGACACGTGTTGTTTCCTGGAAGGAAGCAGCAGATAAGAATGAATCAGTTTCAAGAGATGCTTTTGTAATACCGAGTAAAACAGGACGACCTGTAGCAGGACGATTACCTTCAAGCAATACCTTTTTGTTCGCTTCAGTAAATTGGTGAATATCAAGCAATGTACCTGGAAGCACATCAGTGTCACCGGCATCAATCACGCGGACTTTGCGAAGCATCTGGCGAACCATTACTTCTACGTGTTTATCACCGATTTCAACACCTTGCATACGATAAACCTTTTGAACCTCATGGAGAAGATACTCTTGAACAGCAGTCATGTCAGTCACTTTCAGAAGCTCTTTCGGATCGATCGAACCTTCTGTCAGTACTTGGCCTCGAGTAATTTTATCTCCTTCCGCTACTTTCAAACGGGAGTTATAAGGTGCCGTATAAGAACGTGTTTCCACTGCGCCTTGAACCACAATTTCCTGTTGCTTATCACGAACTTCATTGATCTCAACGACTGTACCGTCGATTTCTGTAATTGTTGCCTGACCTTTCGGATTACGCGCTTCGAAAAGCTCTTGGATACGCGGAAGACCCTGTGTGATATCGTCTCCGGCAACCCCGCCTGTATGGAATGTACGCATTGTTAACTGTGTACCAGGCTCACCGATTGATTGGGCAGCAATGATACCGACAGCCTCACCGACTTCAACATCGGAGCCAGTTGCAAGATTTCGGCCATAGCATCGTTTACATACACCATGAGGCGTATTACATGTGAAGGCAGAACGAATCCAGACTTCTTCAATGCCGGCTTCAACAATCTCTAGTGCTTTATCTTCATCGATCAGTTCGTTTTCATTGACAAGTACTTCACCTGTTTCAGGGTGCTTCACTTGTTTTCGTGCAAACCGGCCAATTAAGCGTTCTTCTAAGCGCTCAATGGTTTCCGTTCCTTCTTTAAGAGGCTTAGCAAGAATGCCTCGGTCAGTTCCGCAATCAGTTTCACGGATGATAACATCCTGCGCAACGTCAACGAGACGACGTGTAAGGTACCCTGAGTCAGCTGTTTTAAGGGCGGTATCGGCAAGACCTTTACGCGCACCGTGAGTAGAGATAAAGTACTCCAATACTGTCAGACCTTCACGGAAACTTGATTTGATCGGCAATTCAATGATACGTCCAGCCGGGTTGGCCATCAGACCGCGCATTCCGGCAAGCTGTGTAAAGTTAGACGCGTTACCACGGGCACCAGAGTCACTCATCATGTAGATTGGGTTGAGCTCATCAAGTGATTGCATTAGTTTGCCTTGGATAACGTCTTTCGCAGCACTCCAGATAGAGATAACTCTCTCATAGCGTTCTTCTTCAGTGATTAAACCACGTCGGAATTGCTTCATAACGTTATCAACTTTACCTTGTGCTTCTTCAAGAATTTCTTGCTTATCATCGAGAACGACGATATCAGAAACACCAACTGTAATACCAGCTTTTGTAGAGTATCTGAAACCTAGGTTTTTCATACGGTCAAGCATTTTAGACGTTTCCGTGATATGGAATCGTTTAAAGATTTCCGCGATGATTTTACCCAGAATGCCTTTTTTAAACGGTGCATTGATTGGCTGCTGTGCAATGGCAGCTTTAACATCGGCACCTTTTTCTAAGAAGAAACGGTCAGGTGTTTTCTCTTCAATGTTGCTCTTCGTTGGTTCATTCATGTAAGGGAATGATTCCGGCAGAATTTCATTGAAGACAAGCTTACCGACAGTTGTAATTAACAATTTTGAGCGCTGCTCTTCGGTAAATGTCACATTCTTAAGGGAGCTAGCTGGAACAGCTACTCTCGTATGAAGGTGGACATATCCGTTTTGATAAGCAAGAAGCGCTTCGTCTGTATTCTTGAAAACCATACCTTCACCGACAGCACCGGCACGCTCAAGTGTCAGATAATAGTTACCCAGTACCATATCCTGAGACGGTGTTACAACCGGTTTACCATCTTTAGGGTTCAAGATGTTCTGAGCGGCAAGCATCAAGATGCGTGCTTCAGCTTGAGCTTCTGCAGATAATGGTACGTGAACCGCCATTTGGTCACCATCAAAGTCAGCGTTATAAGCTGTACATACGAGCGGGTGAAGGCGGATTGCGCGTCCTTCAACAAGCGTTGGTTCAAACGCTTGGATACCTAGTCTGTGAAGTGTAGGGGCACGGTTCAGAAGTACCGGGTGCTCCTTGATAACTGATTCTAGTACATCCCATACCTCAGGCTGTACGCGCTCAATTTTACGTTTCGCACTCTTAATGTTGTGAGCAAGACCTTTTTCAACAAGCTCTTTCATAACGAAAGGTTTGAAAAGTTCAAGCGCCATTTCCTTCGGCAATCCGCATTGGTACATTTTCAAATGAGGACCAACAACGATTACAGAACGTCCGGAGTAATCGACACGTTTACCAAGAAGGTTTTGACGGAAACGGCCTTGCTTCCCTTTCAACATGTGAGAAAGAGATTTTAACGGTCTGTTACCAGGACCTGTTACAGGGCGTCCGCGGCGGCCGTTGTCAATTAAGGCATCGACAGCCTCTTGAAGCATACGCTTTTCGTTTTGAACAATGATGCTAGGTGCACCAAGATCCAAAAGACGTTTCAAACGATTATTACGGTTGATGACACGACGATAAAGGTCGTTCAAATCAGAAGTCGCAAAACGTCCGCCATCAAGCTGAACCATCGGTCTAAGCTCAGGAGGAATAACAGGGAGCACATCAAGGATCATCCAAGAAGGCTTGTTTCCTGAGTTACGGAAGGCTTCTAAAACTTCCAGGCGTTTGATCGCACGAGTACGGCGCTGCCCTTGTGATGTTTTCAGCTCTTCTTTTAACATATCAACTTCTTTTACAAGATCAATATCTTGAAGAAGCTTATGAATCGCTTCTGCACCCATGGATGCTTGGAATTTATTACCGTATTTATCGAGATAAGCACGGTATTCTTTCTCAGACAGAAGCTGTTTCTTTTCAAGCGGTGTGTTTGCCGGATCAGTTACAACGTAAGAAGCAAAGTAAATGACTTCTTCTAAAGCACGAGGTGACATATCCAGCACAAGACCCATACGGCTTGGAATACCTTTGAAATACCAAATGTGGGAAACTGGGGCAGCCAGTTCAATGTGCCCCATTCTCTCACGACGGACTTTAGCCCGTGTTACTTCGACTCCGCAGCGGTCACAAACTACGCCTTTATAACGAACTCGCTTGTACTTCCCGCAATGACATTCCCAGTCTTTAGTCGGTCCGAAAATGCGTTCGCAGAATAGACCGTCCTTTTCAGGTTTTAACGTACGATAGTTTATCGTTTCAGGCTTTTTCACTTCACCAAAAGACCATGAACGGATTTTATCCGGTGAAGCAAGACCGATGTTCATATACTCAAAATTGTTCACATCTAGCAAGGGGCCTACCTCCCTTTTTATCTTCGGATTAACCGATGTCACTTGCCTTTATAACTAGAGATTATTCTTTTGTTACTACATCTCGTTCAACGTCTGCAGATGCTGTTTCCTCCGGCTCTTCATCACCTGATAACGCCAGGCCGTCAGCTTGTTTTGCATCTTCTTCGTCTTCTAAATCTCTCATTTCTATTTCTTCTTCATCACCAGAAAGGATTTTGACATCCATACCTAAGCTTTGAAGTTCCTTGATTAATACTTTGAATGATTCCGGAACACCTGGTTCAGGAACGTTGTCGCCTTTAACGATGGCTTCGTATGTTTTCACACGTCCAACCACGTCATCAGATTTAACAGTCAGAATTTCTTGAAGAGTGTAAGCCGCACCGTAAGCTTCAAGTGCCCAAACCTCCATCTCACCAAAACGCTGTCCGCCAAATTGCGCTTTACCGCCAAGAGGCTGCTGCGTAACAAGTGAGTAAGGGCCTGTAGAGCGCGCATGAAGTTTATCGTCAACCATGTGAGCCAGTTTAATCATGTACATAATACCAACAGATACACGGTTATCAAACGGCTCTCCGCTACGCCCGTCGTAAAGAACCGTTTTGGCGTCACGAGACATTCCGGCTTCTTCAAGTGTTTCCCAAACATCCTCTTCACGCGCTCCGTCAAATACCGGTGACGCAATGTGGATGCCGAGATAACGAGCGGCCATACCCATATGGAGCTCCAATACCTGCCCGATGTTCATACGTGATGGTACGCCCAGCGGGTTAAGCATGATATCAATTGGTGTGCCGTCAGGAAGGTAAGGCATATCCTCTTCAGGAAGAATCTTAGAGATAACACCTTTGTTACCGTGACGACCGGCCATTTTATCCCCTTCAGAAATCTTACGTTTCTGAACGATATACACACGTACCAACTGGTTAACGCCTGGAGGAAGTTCATCTCCGTCTTCACGATTGAAGACTTTAACGTCGTGGATAATTCCGCCGCCGCCGTGAGGCACACGAAGAGAAGTATCACGAACCTCGCGGGCCTTTTCACCAAAGATGGCGTGAAGCAGGCGTTCTTCAGCAGTCAGTTCAGTTACACCTTTAGGCGTTACTTTACCAACAAGAAGATCTCCGTCTTTCACTTCTGCCCCAATACGGATGATTCCGCGGTCATCAAGATTGCGAAGCGCATCTTCACCGACGTTTGGAATATCGCGAGTGATTTCTTCAGGTCCAAGTTTCGTATCGCGTGCTTCTGATTCATATTCTTCAATGTGGATAGATGTATAAACATCATCCTTCACAAGGCGTTCACTCATGATGATGGCATCCTCATAGTTGTAGCCATCCCAAGTCATGAAGCCAACCATTACGTTACGGCCAAGTGCAAGTTCACCAAGCTCCATAGAAGGACCGTCAGCAAGGATTTCTCCTTTTACCACTTCATCGCCGACACTTACGATCGGACGTTGATTGTAGCAAGTACCTTGGTTGGAGCGGACAAATTTCAGCATGCTGTATTTATCCAGGTTCCCTTTTACTTTTTGACCATCTACTTCTTCATAACGGCGAACCCAAACGTTCTTCGCTTCTACGCGTTCAACGATACCAGGGTGTTTACAAATAACAGCGGCACCAGAGTCTTTACCTGATACATATTCCATACCAGTTCCAACGAACGGCGCTTCCGGCTGCATCAAAGGCACAGCCTGACGTTGCATGTTCGCTCCCATGAGGGCACGGTTGGAGTCATCGTTTTCTAGGAACGGGATACATGCTGTCGCAGCAGAAACAACCTGCTTAGGTGATACATCCATGTAATCCACACGGTTTCTGGAAACAACGGTGTTCTCCCCGCGGAAACGGGCGATGATGCTGTCATCAATAAATGAGCCATCGTCATCAAGACGAGCGTTCGCCTGAGCGACAACATAGTTATCCTCTTCATCAGCAGTTAAGTAATCGATTCTGCCCGTTACCTTCCCTGTTTCAGGGTCAACACGGCGATAAGGCGTTTCGATGAAACCAAAACGGTTTACTTTTGCATAAGATGAAAGCGAGTTGATCAAACCGATGTTTGGACCCTCAGGTGTTTCAATCGGACACATACGGCCATAGTGGGAGTAGTGAACGTCACGCACTTCCATTCCGGCACGTTCACGTGTCAATCCGCCTGGTCCTAATGCTGACAGACGACGCTTATGCGTTAATTCAGCAAGCGGGTTCGTCTGGTCCATGAACTGGGAAAGCTGAGAGCTTCCAAAGAACTCTTTAATGGACGCAATAACAGGACGAATATTGATCAACTGCTGAGGCGTAATTGTATTCGTATCTTGAATTGACATTCTCTCACGAACCACACGCTCCATACGGCTTAACCCGATACGGAATTGGTTCTGGAGAAGTTCACCTACAGAACGTAAACGGCGGTTTCCAAGATGATCGATATCATCTGTATCGCCTACTCCGTGCAGCAGGTTGAAGAAGTAGCTGATAGAGGAAATAATATCAGCAGGCGTAATGTTTTTAATCTCTTCTTCAATGTAAGCATTGCCGATTACATTGATAACCTGTTCTCCTTCTTGGTCAGTCGGAGCATAGATTTTAATCGATTGAAGAGTTACTTCATCTTCAACAACACCGCCATTTGGATACAGCTTTCTGAAACCGATTCCGCTTTCTAAGTATGGCAGTACTTTATCAAGTGTTCTTCTATCAAGAATCTGACCTTTTTCAGCAAGGATTTCTCCTGTTTCAGGGTCAACAAGCGTTTCAGCAAGTCTCTGATTAAAGAGGCGATTCTTAATATGAAGTTTTTTATTAATTTTATAGCGTCCTACATTGGCAAGATCGTAACGTTTCGGATCAAAGAAACGCGAATCAAGCAAGCTTTTCGCATTTTCAACTGTAGGTGGCTCTCCAGGACGGAGACGTTCGTAAATTTCAAGCAAAGCTTTGTCGCTATTTTCTGTGTTATCTTTATCAAGCGTATTTCGCAGGTATTCATTTTCTCCTACGAGATCAAGAATCTCTTGATCGGAACCGAAGCCGAGAGCACGCAAAAGAACCGTAACCGGCAACTTACGTGTGCGATCAATGCGGACATAAACAACATCTTTCGCATCAGTTTCGTATTCTAACCATGCGCCACGGTTTGGAATGACAGTTGCGGTAAAACCTTTTTTACCGTTTTTGTCTACTTTACCACTGAAATATACACTTGGAGACCGAACAAGCTGGGAAACGATTACACGTTCCGCACCATTAATGATAAAAGTACCTGTATCTGTCATAATCGGGAAATCCCCCATGAAGACATCTTGGTCTTTTACCTCTCCAGTTTCTTTGTTAATTAAACGAACCTTCACTCTTAGCGGAGCTGAGTAAGTCACATCACGTTCTTTTGATTCCTCTACAGGATATTTAGGCTCACCTAAACTATAATCAATGAACTCAAGAGAGAGGTTACCAGTGAAATCCTCAATTGGTGATATGTCTTGAAACATCTCTCTAAGACCCTCATCAAGAAACCACTGATAAGAAGAGGTTTGAATTTCAATGAGATTTGGTAATTCTAACACTTCGCTAATGCGAGCATAGCTTCTGCGCTGGCGGTGTCGTCCATACTGAACTAGTTGACCTGTCAACTGATTCACCCCTCAAATCATGCGTATTATATGTGTAATAAGCATTTCTTCCAAAGAAAGAAAATACTTTTACAAGACAAAAGAAAAAAGGGTTTCTAATTAAGAAAACCACATCCAAAAACAAATACCGATTTTATTAGCATTTCCATACTTGTATAATTTATACATAGATATTGACAATTCATCATATCAAGCAAAATATATACATTGGCATTTTATAATATTAACATAGCTAAAATACCGAGTCAAACTTTTTTTGCTTTTATGATATAATAGCCTTTCTTTTTTTGAACGACAGAAACTTCATCGAACAATTCCTCGAGCTTTTCAATGGCAGAAGGCGCGCCTTGTTTTTTCTGTATGACGATCCACAACTCACCTGAAGTTTTTAAGTGTTCAGCGCTTTTCTCAAAGATAGCATGGACAACTTTTTTTCCGGCTCGGATTGGGGGATTTGTAAGAATAGAAGCAAATGTTTGAGCAGAATCAACGTTCGAAAACAAATCACTCTGATAAATCTTAACGTTTGTTATTCCATTTTGTTCCGCATTTTCATTTGATAGCTCTACGGCTCTCTCATTAACGTCAATCATGTGGATGGTCCGGTCTTTAAAGTCGCTGGCGAGCGATAAACCAATCGGGCCGTACCCGCAGCCAACATCCAGAATGCCGCCCTCAACTTCAGGCTCTTCAAAAGAATCAATCAGCAGGCGGGAGCCGAAATCAACTTCCTTTTTAGAAAAAACCCCGCTGTCGCTGGTAAACGTGAAATCTTTTTTACGAAGCCTAAAAGACCAGGTTTGCTTGTTGCTTTTAACTGAAGGTTTATCTGAATAATAATGCTCACTCATTATTAGAACCTCCTTTTGTAATGGCATAAAGAATGGCAAAGAAAAAGCCCGCCTCATAAAAGCGAGCTCCCCCTACAGGTAAGTGAAGATTACTTAACTTCTACAGAAGCGCCAACTTCTTCAAGTTTAGCTTTAAGCTCTTCAGCTTCTTCTTTAGCAATACCTTCTTTAAGTGGTTTTGGAGTGTTGTCAACAAGTTCTTTAGCTTCTTTCAAGCCAAGACCAGTGATTTCACGTACAACTTTGATAACTTTGATTTTTTGAGAACCTGCACCAGCAAGGATAAGGTCGAATTCGCTTTGCTCTTCAGCAGCTCCGCCTGCAGCAGCTCCGCCAGCTACAGCTACAGGAGCAGCAGCAGTTACGCCAAACTCTTCTTCGATTGCTTTTACTAGGTCGTTCAATTCAAGTACAGTTGCTTCTTTAACGGAAGCAATGATTTCTTCGATATTTAAAGCCATTTGTAATTCCTCCATTTTGTTTTAATTTATGAAAAGATAATTAGATTAAGCGCCTTGTTCTTCTTTTTGTTCTGCCACAGCTTTTGCAGCAAGAGCAAAGTTGCGAACTGGAGCTTGAAGTACGCTAAGCAACATAGAAAGCAAGCCATCGCGTGATGGAAGTTCAGCAAGAGCTTTCACTTCTTCAACACTAGAAACTTTGCCTTCGATAACGCCAGCTTTAATTTCAAGAGCTTCGTGATTTTTAGCGAAGTCATTAAGAACTTTAGCCGGAGCGACAACATCTTCAGTACTGAATGCGATCGCGTTCGGTCCAGTTAAGAAATCATTCAAACCATTAAGCTCAGCTTGTTCAACCGCACGGCGAGTCATCGTATTTTTGTAAACTTTGAACTCAACGTTAGCTTCGCGAAGCTGTTTACGAAGTTCTGTTACTTCAGAAACGGTAAGTCCGCGGTAGTCAACGATGATCGTTGATTTACTTTCTTTCAGTTTAGAAGCAATTTCTTCAACAACAACTTTTTTTGTTTCAATTGCGCTGCTCATGGTTACACCTCCTGTAGATTCTTGTGTAACACTTATACCGTTAGGTGATCACGACCGAGACGACGGATTCCATATAAAAAGCCTCCATGAGACATGGAGGCTGTATATACAAGCATACGTAACGTAATAGCTGTGATAATATACACCTCGGTAGGAAGATTAAGCGGTTAGGCCCCTACTGTCTACGGTATAAATGATATTCTATTTTACAACATTTTGAATAATATCAGAATGTTGATGTCGTGTCAATATTATTTTACGTTGAAAGTTGAAGAGTCTACTTTGACACCAGGTCCCATAGTAGAAGTTACCGCAACGTTTTTCACGTAAACGCCTTTTGCTGCAGCAGGTTTAGCTTTCAGGATTGTATCGTACATTGTTGTGAAGTTCTCAACAAGTTTTTCATCCTCGAAAGAAACTTTACCGATAGGAACATGAATGTTTCCAGCTTTATCAACACGGTATTCAACTTTACCAGCTTTGATTTCGCCGATTGCTTTTTCAACTTCGAAAGTAACTGTACCAGTTTTAGGGTTTGGCATTAAACCTTTTGGTCCAAGTACACGGCCGATTTTACCAACTTCACCCATCATGTCAGGTGTTGCTACGATTACATCGAAATCGAACCAGCCTTGTTGAATTTTGTTGATGTAGTCAGTATCGCCAACGAAATCTGCACCAGCAGCTTCAGCTTCTTTCGCTTTTTCGCCTTTTGCGAAAACGAGAACGCGCTGAGTTTTACCAGTTCCGTTTGGAAGCACAACTGCTCCACGGATTTGCTGGTCGTTTTTACGAGGGTCAACCCCTAGACGGAAAGCCACTTCAACTGTAGCGTCGAATTTAGCTGTGTTTGTTTTTTTAACGAGAGCTACTGCTTCAGAAACGTCGTAAGCTTTTGAACGATCTACAAGCTTAGCAGCTTCAGCGTACTTTTTACCTTTTTTAGCCATTTTAAAATTTCCTCCTTATGTGGTTATAGCGGAATAACCTCCCACGAATAAGGGTTGCGAACTTGTTAAAACTCGCAACCCGACAAGAAACAAATTAATCCTCGATTACAATACCCATACTACGGGCAGTACCTTCAACCATGCGCATTGCCGCTTCAACGTCTGCTGCGTTTAAGTCAGGCATTTTCGTTTCAGCGATTTCGCGTACTTTATCGCGCTTAACGGTTGCCACTTTATTACGGTTTGGTTCACCAGAACCAGACTCAATTCCAGCCGCTTTTTTAAGCAATACAGCAGCAGGTGGAGTTTTTGTAATAAATGTAAATGAACGGTCTTCGTAAACCGAAATTTCAACAGGAATAATTAAACCAGCTTGGTCAGCTGTACGAGCGTTGAACTCCTTACAGAATCCCATGATGTTAACACCGGCTTGACCAAGTGCAGGTCCAACTGGTGGTGCTGGGTTAGCTTTTCCAGCAGGAATTTGCAATTTTACAACTTTTACTACTTTTTTAGCCACGAGACACACCTCCTTAAGTCCGTGATGTGGTAATAGGGTAAACCCTCCCACTCAAGGTTTCATTCTTTATATGAATGACGAAATATCAAGCTAGTTGCCTTGGATAAGTCCAAGACGTACCTTTGCTATATTATCATTTATATATAGCAATTTCAAGTTTTTTCACATTACAATTTATCGATTTGGGTAAATTCCAGCTCAACCGGCGTTTCCCGGCCGAACATATTAACGAAAACTTTGACCTTGCTTTTATCATAATCAATCTCTTCAATTGACCCAGTAAAGTTAGCAAAAGGTCCGTCTATTACTTTCACTGTCTCTTTCAGTTCAAAGTCAATGTCCGTTTTGCGTTCGTCCATGCCCATTCTCTTCAGAATGGTTTCTGCTTCGCCCGGAAGAAGCGCCGTAGGTTTTGAACCAGAGCCGGCAGATCCTACGAATCCAGTAACGCCCGGCGTGTTGCGGACAACATACCAAGAGTCGTCTGTCATTACAATTTCAACAAGCACATAACCAGGGAATACTTTCTTTTTCACCACTTTTTTCTTGCCGTTTTTGATATCCGTTTCTTCTTCTTCAGGTACGACTACACGGAAAATTTTATCTTGCATCCCCATTGATTCAACACGTTTTTCCAAGTTGGCTTTTACTTTATTCTCATAACCAGAGTACGTGTGAACAACATACCAATTCTTTTCCATTCTCTTCAGGACTGTCCAGTCCTTCCCTCCCCGCATTTGGTTTTAGTGAATTACCATAACGCTCAAAAAATAGGCGTCAAGCCTATGATAACTTTCATTTTAAGCCACAATAAAAAACCCGCTGAACGGGTTTTGGCAAGTGATATTATGATCTATTATAGCACGTATTGCTGATCATTATTCAACTATTAAACGAATTAATTGAGAAATTCCTGTATCAAGGAGGGCAAAAAAGATAATAAAAAAGATAACTGTTGAAATCACCGTAATGGTATAACGCGTTAACTCTTTTCCTTTAGGCCAGCTTACCTTTTTCATTTCTTTCCCAACATCTTTAAAGAATCTCATAATACGCATGTAAAAGACCTCCACAATTTAAAAGCGCAAAAACTATTTTGTTTCAAGATGAGCTGTATGTGAATTGCAAGTACTGCAGTATTTCTTTACTTCTAATCGCTCAGCCGCTGATGCAGAGCTCTTCATTGTCGTATAATTACGGTTTCCGCAAGTCTTGCATGCCAAGGTAATCTTTTTTCTCATGTCATTACACCTTTTTCTAAATAGACATTAGTTCTTATCTTTAGTAACATATCACAGTAAGAAAAATACTGTCAATATCACTTAAATCCCTATCAAAAACTGATTTCGCGAATTTCCAAGTACTTCTCCAGCTTGCGTTTCACACGCTGAAGGGCATTATCGATCGATTTCACATGCCGGTTCAGTTCATCAGAAATCTCTTGGTAACTTCTCCCGTCAAGATATAAGACGAGTACTTTTCTCTCTAAATCACTTAATATTTCTCCCATTTTCATTTCAATATCATCAAATTCTTCCTGGTTGATGATCATTTCCTCAGGATTTAAGGTTTTCGCTCCTGAAATAACATCAAGCAGCGTTCGGTCTGATTCTTCATCAAAAATCGGTTTATCTAATGAGACGTAGGAATTCAAAGGAATGTGTTTCTGGCGAGTAGCTGTCTTTATTGCGGTAATAATTTGGCGGGTAATACATAATTCTGCGAAAGCTTTGAATGAGGTAAGCTTGTCCTCTTTAAAGTCGCGAATAGACTTATAAAGGCCTATCATACCTTCCTGAACAATATCCTCTCTGTCCGCTCCTATTAAAAAATAGGATCTTGCTTTTGCCCGAACAAAGTTTCGGTACTTCGTAATCAAGTAATCTAACGCATCACTGTCCCCAACATGAACCTTTTCAATGACCTGCTCGTCCTCCAACTGACAAAACTGTTCTTTGTTGAATTTTCCCTTGTTGTTCTGTAGATTCACTCCGATCCCCCCGGCGCACGTAGATAGAAATATTATACAGTATTGGGCAAAAAAGCGTCAACTTAATCTAAGTCCCCCCGCCTCCACTTTTCAAACGTTTTCAAAACCTCTTCTGATAAAGCAATTTTACCCGCCGGCTTTTCGGAAGTGATTTTTCTGACCCGTCTCTCTATTCGCCTTTCAATCGCTTCTACCTCTCTCAAAAGCTCCCGGGCCGATTTCCGCAATGCCCCCTGTCCGAAAATCGCCCACTGTTCAGTATAATCAGAGGTCGCGACATGAATTTGAGTCGCGATATTATTCAACGCCTGAGCAAGCTTTTCTATCCGCTCATCAGCCGTTTCATTTTCTTTTGTAAAAATCACTTCAACTCTGTGGTTGGTCTGTTTTTTCTCAAGCCCTTTTACGAGATGCGCGTCAAAAACAACAATAACCCTGTTTCCTGTATACGATTGATATTCCGCCATTTTCTGAATCAGTACGTCTCTCGCCTCTTCAAAACTGTTCGCTTTTAAATCCTTCAGCTGCGGCCAGGCTCCAATCATGTTGTATCCGTCTACTAACAGGATATCCATAAGTCTTTATTCTCCCAGAGGGTTTCGTTTCCGATAGACTTCATACATCAAAAGACCAGCCGCTACAGATGCATTCAGTGAAGTTACCTTCCCGGCCATCGGGAGTTTAATGAGAAAATCACACTTTTCTTTAACGAGGCGGCCCATTCCTTTTCCTTCACTTCCGATAACTAAAGCCAAAGGCATATTGCCGTCCATATTGCGGTAATCCTCACGCGCAGACGCATCCGTTCCGACAACCCAGATACCCCGCTCTTTCATCTCTTCTAACGTTCGTGCCAGATTGGTTACTTTCACCACAGGGATATGCTCGATCGCGCCTGTTGATGCTTTTGCCACTGTTGTTGTCAGCCCGACAGCTCTCCGTTTTGGAATCACGATGCCATGGGCGCCTACCGCATCAGCTGTTCTCATAATGGAACCAAGATTATGAGGGTCTTCAAGTTCGTCCAAAATAAGGAAGAAAGGCTGTTCATTTCTTTCTTCGGCTGCTTTATATAAATCATCCAGTTCCGCATATTCATAAGCGGCAACCTGTGCCACTACGCCTTGATGCTGCCCTGTCACCATTTGATCGAGTTTTTTTCTCGGGACATATTGAATCGTGATTCCCTGCTTTTTCGCAAGTTCAATCACCTGCTGTGCTTGTCCCTTTACGGTGTTTTCCGCCATCCACAGCTTATACAGCTTCCGATCTGATTTTAACGTTTCGATCACTGCATTTTTTCCTATGACGTAATCATGTTGCTGACTCATTTGTTTTCCTCCCTGACGTCCCGAATTGTATAGCTTCGGCAACGAGCTGACTAAGTCTATCCTCTTTTTTCTCTAGAAAAAGGTAGCCAAGCAGCGCTTCAAATGCCGTACTGTAGCGGTACGTCTGAACATCTGTATTTTTAGGTGTCGTTCCCGACTTGGCATTTCTGCCTCTTTTCAGCACCGCTTCCTCTTCTTCCGTAAAAAATGATTGATCCTGCAGAAAGAATAGGATCTCAGCCTGTGACTTTGCCGAAACAATCCGGCTTGATTTCTTATGAAGATCATTTGGTTTGGTAAAGCCCTGCTTAAGCAGGTGATGCCTGACATACACTTCAAAAATGGCATCACCTATATAAGCAAGCGCAAGACCGTTAAGCTGCTTTGAATCTTTTATCGTCTCAAAATCAAGCATCCGTTATTCTCCCCGTTTCCAGCGAGTGCCTTGAGCCGTATCTTCAAGAATGATATTCATGCTTTTCAGCTGGTCGCGGATCTGATCTGACAATGCAAAATCGCGATTCCGGCGCGCTTCATTTCTTTTTTCGATTAAGTCTTCAATCTCTTGATCAAGCAGTTCCTGCTCTCCCAATGAAAAACCGAGGACAGAAACAATGCGGTTAAACATCTCAATAAACGCCGTAATCACATGATCAGCCGTATGATCTTTCTGAAGATAATAATTAGCATGCTTCGCTAAGTCGAATAAGACAGAAATGGCATTCGCCGTATTAAAATCATCGTCCATCGCTTCTTCGAATGCTTTGCGGTGCTCTTCCACTTTCTCCAGCCATTGATCGTCATCTTCCGTTAAATTCGTACTGCTGTTCAGACGGTGCTGGAGGTTGCTGTACGCTGTTTTCAAACGGTTAAACGCACTTTTGGTATTCTCCAAAAGTTCTTCTGAATAGTTAATGGGATGACGATAATGAACAGATAGCATAAAGAATCTTAAAAGCTGCGGATCATGCTGTTTAATGATGTCATGCACAAGCACAAAGTTGCCCAGTGATTTTGACATCTTTTCATTATCAATATTGATATAGCCATTATGGAGCCAGTACTTCGCAAACGTTTTGCCTGTCAGCGCCTCAGATTGCGCAATTTCATTTTCATGGTGAGGGAAGGTTAAATCCTGTCCGCCCGCATGGATATCAATCTGGTCACCCAAATACTTTTTCACCATCGCTGAGCATTCAATATGCCAGCCCGGACGTCCTTTACCCCAAGGGCTATCCCAAGAGATTTCTCCGTCTTTCGCCGCTTTCCACAGCGCGAAATCAAGAGCATCTTCTTTTTTCTCACCGACCCGGATGCGTGCACCTGATCTCAGTTCATCAATTGATTGCTGAGAAAGCTTTCCATACCCTTCAAATGCTCTTGTTTTGAAATAAACGTCACCTTCTGATTCATAAGCGTAGCCCTTTTTCACGAGCTGATCTACGAACTCGATAATCACATCCATGTTTTCCATCACTCGCGGATGAAGGTCGGCTTTTCGGCAGCCGAGCGCACCTACATCTTCAAAGTATGCTTTAATAAAACGCTCTGAAATGGCAGGCACATCCTCACCAAGTTCATTTGCCGCTTTTATTAATTTATCGTCTACGTCTGTAAAGTTAGAGACATACTGCACATCATAGCCTTTATACTCCAGATAATTTCGAACCGTATCATAAACGATAGCGGGACGCGCGTTCCCGATGTGAATGTAATTGTAAACCGTCGGTCCGCACACGTACATTTTCACTTTTCCCTCTTCAAGAGGAACGAATGTTTCCTTCTGTCTAGTCAATGTATTATAAAGTGTGATTGTCATTTTTGATTGATCCTTTCTTTTCTGTCTTCAATTTCTGCCTTCAGCTCTAAAATCTGCTGTTCCAAAGACTTAAAGCGATCAGCAACCGGATCGGGCAAATCCTGATGGTTTAAATCGCGTCTTACTTTCTTGCCATTTTGTACAACGACCCGTCCAGGGATGCCGACAACTGTTGAAAAATCAGGAACGTCGTGCAACACTACTGAACCGGCACCAATCTTTGAGCCTTCACCGACAGTAATCGAACCGAGCACTTTAGCACCTGTGGCTATCAATGCGTCATTTTTAATCGTTGGGTGCCTTTTTCCCTTTTCTTTCCCCGTTCCCCCGAGGGTAACCCCCTGAAAAACGGTGACGTTATTACCGATTTCACATGTCTCCCCAATGACAACCCCCATACCATGGTCTATGAAGAATCTTCTCCCGATTGTAGCGCCGGGGTGGATTTCGATCCCGGTAAAAAATCGGCTTACTTGAGATATAAGGCGTGCAAGGAAATAAAATTTTCGTTTATATAAAGCATGTGCAATCCGATGCGCCCATATAGCATGTAAACCGGAATAAGTTAAAATCACTTCAAAATAGCTTCTTGCTGCTGGATCTTGATCGAACACTGTATCAATGTCTTCTTTGAGCATTCTAAAAAACACATGCTTCCCCCCATTTCTCTCCATCTGATTTCCTCTACCCAATAAAAAAAGCGCCTCTGCATGCAAACATGACAGAGACGCTTTAACCGCGCGGTTCCACTCTGTTTGAAAAGCAGACTTCTGCTCTCCCAACTTCAGCCTGTAACGGCGGCGGCCGCCTTTGAATACTGATTTCGAAAAATGTTCTTCAAAGGTCTTAAGGGCGCACTTCTAAAACCCGGCTCATGGATCTCTCTCAGCCAATGAAGATCCTTTCTGTAATGGCCTAAAGCTTTATACTCTTCCCTGTCAACAATCATCTATTTAGATGTTTTTAAACGCTGAATCGCAATCTCTTTACCGATCAATTCAATTGATTGCGGCAGTTCCGGACCGTGAGTCTGGCCTGTTACAGCAACACGGATCGGCATAAACAGTTTTTTCCCTTTATGGCCAGTTTCTTTCTGCACTGCTTTGATCGATGCTTTGATGTTATCCGGAGTGAACTCCTCAAGTTCTTCAAGCTTCGCAGCGAATGTGCTGAGCACTTCAGGAACCTGTTCCTCTTCCAGAACAGCTTTTGCTTCTTGATTATACTCGATCTTATCCGTAAAGAACAAATCAGTCAGCTCAACAATCTCCGCACCGTAGCTTAATTGCTCATGGTAAAGGGAAATCAGTTTACGAACCCATTCTTGTTCTTCAGCAGAAAGCTCAGTACCGACTTTTCCGGCCTTTTGCAAATGCGGAAGAGTCAGTTCAACAACCTGATCAAGATCCAGCTTCTTCACATATTGGTTGTTAACCCATTTTAGCTTATGCATATCAAACAAAGCTGGTGATTTAGATAAACGGTTTACATCAAAAATGTCAATAAACTGTTCTCTTGTGAATAGCTCTTCTTCTCCAACCGGTGACCAGCCAAGCAGACCGATAAAGTTGAACAGCGCTTCTGGCAAGTAGCCAAGCTCTTTATACTGCTCTATGAATTGAATAATGGACTCATCACGTTTGCTGAGCTTTTTACGGCTTTCATTGACGATCAGCGTCATGTGTCCGAACTGAGGAACATCCCATCCGAATGCTTGGTAGATCATAATCTGTTTCGGTGTGTTAGAAATATGATCCTCACCGCGCAGCACATGTGTCATTTTCATTAAGTAGTCGTCAATAGCTACCGCGAAGTTGTAAGTCGGCGTTCCGTCTTTTTTCACAATAACAAAGTCGCCAATGCCATCTGACTCGAAAGTAATTTCGCCTTTTACGATATCATTGAAGGCGATGACTTTTCCTTCCGGCACGCGGAAACGAATACTCGGTTTTCTGCCTTCAGCAATAAATTTCTCCTGTTCTTCCTGAGTCAGATTTCTGTGTTTTCCGGAATAGCGCGGCATTTCTCCGCGGGCAATCTGTTCTTCACGCTCTTTTTCAAGCTCTTCTTCCGTACAGTAACATTTATAAGCAAGCCCTTTTTCAAGCAGCTCTTCATAGTACACTTTATAGATATCGTTACGCTCTGACTGACGATATGGACCGTATTCACCGCCGACATCGACACTCTCATCCCAGTCAATACCGAGCCATTTCAGATAATTCAGCTGGCTTTGTTCTCCGCCCTCAATATTGCGCTTTTTATCAGTGTCCTCAACACGAATAATAAACTTACCGCCTTGGTTGCGGGCAAATAAATAATTAAAAAGCGCCGTTCTGGCATTTCCAATATGCAAATGTCCGGTTGGACTCGGTGCATAACGGACGCGTACTTCGTTTCCCATTTTCAAATACTTCCTTTCATGTCATGTATGGCCTCAGGCTAAAATGTATGAATCTATTCTACCACCAAATACACCCGGCATCAAAACAAGTTAGCCTTTTTGTATCAGTACTGTCGCTTGAGCCGCTATTCCTTCCGCCCGGCCTGTAAATCCAAGCTTTTCTGTCGTTGTTGCTTTTACATTCACTTGAGAAACGTCTGCATCAAGCCCTTCGGCGATTCTTTTTCTCATATCTTCTATGTACGGCAGCATCTTCGGCTTCTGTGCAATGATGGTGCAGTCAATGTTTCCAAGAACATAGCCCTTCTGTTTCACGATCCCCCAGACATGCTGAAGTAATTTGAAAGAATCTGCGTCCTTGAATTCAGGAGCAGTATCAGGAAAATGCTTGCCGATGTCACCTTCTCCCACAGCTCCCAGACAGGCGTCAGCGACGGTATGCAGCAATACGTCTGCATCAGAATGGCCGAGCAGCCCTTTTTCATAAGGGATCTCAATTCCGCCAATAATCAAAGGACGGCCCTCAACTAATTGATGCACATCAAATCCTTGTCCAATTCTAAACATGTTTATTCCCACTTTCTGAGTCCATGATCGCTTCAGCTGACGTCAAGTCGTCTGGCGTCGTCAACTTAATATTTGTATACCTGCCTTCTACAACACGGACCGAAACGCCTTCCATCTCTTCAACGAGGCTGGCGTCATCTGTCCCTAAAAATCCCTTGTGCTCGGCCTCAGCGTGAGCCTTTATCAATAAAGAAAGACGAAAAGCTTGTGGTGTTTGGACAGCCCACAAGCTTGAACGTTCAATCGTCTCACTGACTTGTAAATCTTGAACGCGTTTAATCGTATCTTTTACCGGGACAGCGAGGATGGCCGCTCCTGCTTGTTCCGCTTCATCGACCAATTCGTCAATTTGTTCATGTTTTATAAAAGGCCGGGCGCCGTCGTGAACAAGGACTATCTTTTCTTGTTTCACGGCTTTCAGCCCCTTATAAACACTGTGCTGACGCTCATCTCCGCCTGCAACAAGCTCAATAGCGGTTTGAAAACGATAATTGGTCAGCAATTGCTGAAAATCCTCCCGCTCCCGCTCATTAATCACCAAAATGATTTTTTCGCACGGCCGGTGGCTGTCAAACACTCTTAACGTGTGTATGATCACCGGGTCTCCTTTCAGCTCAATGAACAGTTTATTTCTCCCTGCCTTCATCCGTTTTCCCTGTCCGGCTGCAAGAATCACCACATCATAACTCATTGTTTTTTCTCCCTTTACAGCGCCTTCTCCAACAGCTTAGGCTTAGCAAAAATCATTCGTCCCGCTGCTGTCTGCAGCACACTTGTAACGAGTACATCTATATGCTTTCCGATATAATTGCGTCCTTCTTCAACGACAATCATCGTACCGTCATCCAAGTAGGCAACTCCCTGATTATGCTCTTTCCCGTCCTTAATGACCTGAACATTCATTTCCTCGCCAGGAAGCACGACAGGCTTGACCGCATTGGCAAGGTCATTAATGTTTAATACCGCTACCTTCTGAAGCTCGCATACTTTATTTAAATTAAAATCATTCGTCACGACGACCCCTGATGTCAGCTTAGCGAGCTTGACGAGCTTGCTGTCAACTTCCTGAATATCTTCAAAGTCGCCTTCATAAATTTCAACTTCAATGTCTAATTCTTTCTGAATGCGATTCAGGATATCAAGACCGCGCCGTCCTCTGTTCCGTTTTAGAACATCCGAAGAGTCAGCAATATGCTGTAATTCCTCAAGGACAAACTGCGGAATCACGATAATCCCTTCTAAAAAACCAGTCTGACAAATATCTGCAATTCTCCCATCAATAATAACACTTGTGTCCAAAATTTTCAGCTTCTTGTCCTCAACCTCATGTTCTTCATCGGCTGGTCCTTTTTTCTTTTGCATTCTGGCGGAAATGGAAAACAGACTGATCAATTCATCCTTTTTCTTAAAGCCCACCTGGAAGCCTAGATAACCGAGGAAGAAAGCTAAAAACACAGGGATGATTGTGCTGAATATGCGGTAAGGTATATTGTCTAAAGGAATAACATTTACGATAAGATAAGCAATTATAAGTCCAAAAACCAAGCCAAGACTTCCAAACAACAAATCTGGAACCGGCGCTTTTAACAATGAATCCTCTATCCACTTCATCCAGTTCACAACGTAATCTGTACCCCATATACTGATGAGAAAAAAGATAATTGCTCCTATTGCCGCAGACGTATATGCGTTTGTTATTAAAGGTATGTCCTGTATACTTAACAGTACAAACAATTCAGGTATTAAAAATATACCAACAACGCCGCCGAAAATAATGAAGAACGCCTGAACTATTCGTTTTAACATACCCCCACCTCCTTTTTTAAACATTTTATTTTCACAAGATTTTATGCATCCTACGAATATCAGAATAAACAAAAACCAACATTAATATACCCGTTTTCATAAGGTTTTAACCGAAATCACAGCTGTCTGTCTAAATAATGCTTCTCTTGCAGCCGTTTTAATCCTTTTTTAATCTTTTGGGCTCGTACTTCGCCGATTCCCTCTACTTCATCTAAATCTTCTGCACTCGCTTCAATAATCCTTGGGAGAACTCCAAATGCTTCTACAACATTTTCCACAATCGGCATAGGAAGACGCGGGATCTTATTTAACAGCCTGTATCCTCTTGCCAGTACATAATCATCAAGATTTGTAGAAGCCGGGTAACCGAGCAGTTTATAAACAATGGAATCATCCAGCAGATCATAGCTGGACATATCCTGCAGCTCTTTCAAGAGAACAAACGGGTCTTTAATTTTTTCTTTCACATAATCCTTGATAAATAAAGCCGCCTCTTCTTCCATATCCGTAATCAATTCAATGACTTGCAGTTTAATCAAATGGCCTTCTGTTCCAAGCTCTTTGATATACATGTTGATTTCGTTTTTGATTCGCAGCACCATTTCATAACGATGCATGACGGACAAGACATCACTGAAGGTAACAAGCTCCTCAAACTCTAATGCATTCAGTGCATTAATCGTTTTGTCGAGGATTGTCTTATATTTTTCAAGTGTTTGAATGGCTTGGTTCGCTTTGGTTAAAATAAATCCTATGTCTTTTAGTGTATACTTCATGTTTTCCTGATATAACGTTATGACATTTCTTCTTTCAGAAATAGCGATCACGAGACAGCCAGTTTGCTTAGCTACTCTTTCGGCGGTTCTGTGCCGCATTCCTGTTTCTGATGAAGAAATTGTGGCTTCAGGCATCAGCTGTGTATTGGCGTATAGGATCTTTTGACCAGAATCACTTAAAATAATCGCCCCATCCATTTTAGCCAGCTCATATAAGTGTGCCGGAGAAAAAGCAGTGTTAATATGGAAACCGCCATCCACAACTTCTTTTACTTTATCGTTATATCCAACAACAATCAGACCGCCTGTATTTGCTCTCAGTACATTTTCGATTCCAGCTCTGAGCGGAGTACCCGGAGCAACAAACTGCAATATAGATGACAGGTCTAACTCGTGTTTCGCCCCTTTTTTCTCTTTTTCCATCTATTATCCTCCTAATGAAGTACGAAGCGCCTCTGCAACATTTGCTACTCCGATAACCTCAATCCCTTTTGGTTTTGTCCATCCATCCAGATTTGCCGCGGGTATGATCATGCGTTTAAAACCAAGCTTAGCAGCTTCCTTCACACGCTGTTCAATTCTTGAAACCCGCCGGACTTCTCCGGTTAATCCCACTTCACCTATAAAACAATCGGCAGGATTTGGAGGTGTATCTCTAAAGCTTGACGCGATACTGATCGCAATGGCAAGGTCAATTGCCGGTTCATCAAGCTTTACGCCGCCGGCCACTTTCAAATAAGCATCCTGATTTTGCAGCAGCAGCCCAACTCTTTTTTCTAACACGGCCATTAACAGCGAAACCCTGTTATGGTCTATTCCCGTTGCCATACGCCGCGGATTGCCAAAGCTTGTCGGCGAGATAAGCGCCTGGATTTCAACGAGAATCGGCCTTGTGCCTTCCATAGAGGCAGTTATACTCGAGCCTGCAGATCCCGCTGAGCGTTCTTCCAAGAAAATTTCTGAAGGATTCAAAACCTCGGTGAGCCCCTCTTCGCGCATTTCAAAAATACCCATTTCGTTTGTAGAACCAAAACGGTTTTTTACAGCCCGCAAAATACGGAAGGTATGGTGACGTTCTCCTTCAAAATATAAAACAGTGTCAACCATATGCTCCAACAATCTCGGCCCTGCAATAGACCCTTCTTTTGTCACGTGTCCTACGATAAAAATCGGAATGCCTTTTGTTTTGGCGATTTTCATCAGCTCAGCCGTACATTCTCTGACCTGTGACACGCTGCCGGGAGCCGATGTGATATCGCTTTGGTAAACCGTTTGAATAGAGTCAACAACGACAAACGCTGGATTCATCTCTTGTATAGCAGACGAAATATACTCCATATCGGTTTCAGATAAAACATGCAGCGACGGACTATTAATGCCGAGACGGTCTGCTCTAAGTTTCGTTTGTTTGACCGATTCTTCTCCCGAAATGTACAGCACACTGTTCGATGAATCTGATAATTGAGCAGAAACTTGCAGTAATAACGTTGACTTTCCGATACCGGGATCGCCGCCGATTAAAACAAGTGAGCCTTTAACGACACCTCCGCCGAGTACCCTGTTAAATTCGCCAAGCTTGGTTTTGACGCGGGGTTCATCTGATGTTTCGATTGATGTAATAGGTGAAGGTTTCTGTACAGTTTGAACAGAATGAGAAAAAGCCGCTCTCCGATTGGCCGGTGCCTTTTTAATCATTTCTTCCACCATTGTATTCCAAGCACCGCAGCCCGGACATTTCCCCATCCATTTTGGAGACTCATAACCGCAGGATTGGCAGATGAATTTCGATTTTGTTTTAGCCATATATAGTGTAAGACCTCTCCCTTGTTCTATTTCTTGATATGAAAGTGAGGCATACACTTACATGCTGTATGCCTCATTTTCGTCTTCTATATTAATTCGTTTTAGCAGTCGTTTTTACGACAATTTCGCCGTCTTCTACATCGAGAACGATATGCTGTCCTTTATGAATATTTCCTCTGAGGAGTTCTTCAGATAAACGGTCTTCTACATGTTTTTGGATAGCTCTTCTTAACGGACGGGCACCGTATTCCAGATCAACACCCTCTTCCGCGACTTTCGCTTTTGCAGCATCTGTCAATTCGATAGAAAGATCCTGTTCTTTCAGACGTTTCGTTAATTGGTCAGACATTAATGACACGATTTCAGTAAGGTGTTTTTTCTCAAGTGAATGGAAGACAATGATTTCATCAATCCGGTTGATAAACTCCGGTCTGAACGCGCGTTTCAGTTCACCCATCACTTTATCTTTCATGTCTTTATGATTTTGCGTCTCATCCTGAACGTTAAAGCCGACATATTTATTGCGTTTCAGTTCACTTGCTCCGACGTTTGATGTCATAATCAGAATCGTATTGCGGAAATCGACTGTACGTCCTTTAGAGTCAGTCAAACGCCCGTCTTCAAGAACTTGCAATAAAATATTGAAGACATCTGGGTGTGCTTTCTCAATCTCATCAAGAAGCACCACAGAGTACGGTTTTCTTCTTACTTTCTCTGTTAATTGACCGCCTTCATCGTATCCCACATATCCCGGAGGTGAACCGACAAGTCTTGAAGTCGAGTGTTTTTCCATGTATTCAGACATATCAATTCTGATCATGGCTTCTTCATCGCCGAAAATGGATTCAGCAAGTGCTCGCGCCAGCTCTGTTTTACCCACACCTGTAGGGCCTAAGAAAATGAATGAGCCGATTGGGCGTTTAGGATCTTTTAACCCTGCTCTTGCGCGTCTGACTGCTTTTGCAACAGCGACAACCGCTTCATCCTGGCCGATGACACGGGAGTGAAGAATGCTCTCCATATTGAGAAGCTTATCTGTTTCGGTTTGAGCGATTTTAGATACTGGCACACCAGTCCAGCTAGATACAACCATCGCAATATCATCAACAGTAACCTCTGAGTTTTCCTGCCCTTGCTTCTCTTTCCATGATTTTTTTGTATCCTCTACTTGCTCGCGCAAGCGCTGCTCAGTGTCGCGCAAGGAGGCCGCTTTTTCAAACTCTTGGCTCTGCACCGCCGCATCCTTCTCTTTACGAACCTCATCAAGCTTCTGTTCAAGCTCTTTTAAGTTAGGAGGCGTGGTAAAAGAGCGCAGTCTAACCTTTGAACCCGCTTCATCAATCAAGTCAATTGCTTTATCCGGAAGGAAACGGTCAGAAATATATCTGTCAGAAAGCTTAACCGCAGCTTCAATGGCATCATCAGTGATAGAAACACGGTGGTGGGCTTCGTATCTGTCACGCAAGCCTTGTAAAATTTGAATGCTTTCATCTGCAGATGGCTGATCAACCTGGATTGGCTGAAAACGGCGTTCCAATGCTGCATCTTTTTCAATATATTTACGGTACTCATCAAGAGTCGTCGCTCCAATACATTGAAGTTCGCCGCGAGCAAGTGAAGGTTTTAAAATATTAGATGCATCAATGGCACCTTCTGCTCCGCCCGCTCCGATTAAGGTATGGAGCTCATCGATGAATAGAATGATGTTTCCTGCCTGGCGAATTTCATCCATGACTTTTTTCAGGCGATCCTCAAATTCACCGCGGTATTTAGTGCCGGCAACAACTGTTCCCATGTCTAATGTCATCACGCGTTTATCGCGTAAGATCTCGGGAACTTCGTTATTAATAATTTGCTGTGCCAAACCTTCTGCGATTGCAGTTTTACCTACACCTGGCTCACCAATGAGAACAGGGTTGTTTTTCGTTCTTCGGCTTAACACTTCGATTACACGCTGAATTTCCTTGCTTCTGCCGATTACAGGGTCTAGGCTGTCTTCCTTCGCAATAGCAGTTAAGTCTCTTGCCAAGCTATCAAGCGTAGGCGTATTCGCATTGCTGTTTGTTCCTGTCGCTGATGATCCTGTTTCATTGCTTCCGAGAAGCTGGAGCACTTGCTGTCTAGCTTTATTTAAGCTGACGCCGAGGTTATTCAGAACTCTTGCAGCAACACCTTCACCTTCGCGAATCAGACCAAGAAGAATATGTTCTGTTCCAACATAAGAATGACCTAGTTTTCTTGCCTCATCCATTGAAAGCTCAATGACCTTTTTAGCTCTTGGAGTGTAATGAATCGTTTGAGACATTTCCTGCCCGCGACCGATCAAACTTTCAACTTCTTTTTGAATTTTATCTGAACCAAGTCCAAGCGCTTGTAGAGCTTTAGCGGCAATCCCTTCTCCTTCTCGTACCAGTCCTAATAAAATATGCTCAGTGCCAATGTTATTATGACCTAAACGAAGTGCTTCTTCCTGTGCAAGCGCCAGTACTTTTTGAGCTCGTTCTGTAAATCTTCCAAACATCATATCGATTCATCCTCCTGTCTTTTCCCATTCATTTCCAAGTGAAGCCGTTCTCTGATGAGAGCCGCTCTTCGAATGTCCCTTTCGTTCGGACGCAAAGCGCCTCCCGAGTACTGCTGTAAAAATCCTGGCTGTGTCAAAATCATTAGTTCATTAAGTATGTTGCTTGAAAGTCCTTTAATAATGCCTAGATCTATGCCTAACCGGACATCCGAAAGGCACTTCGCAGTCTCTTTCGACTCTATCATCCGACAATTGGACAAGACCCCGTAAGATCGATACACCCGATCCTCAAGTTCTATCTTAGAGGTTTGATAAAGCGCTTCTCGGGCAGATCGTTCTTGTTCAATCAGCTGGGCAGCAACACTGTTAAGGTCATCCACAATATCCTGCTCTGGCTTACCAAGCGTAATCTGATTTGAAATTTGAAAGATATTCCCTACTGCTTCGCTGCCTTCCCCATAAATTCCTCTAACAACTAAGCCTAATTGATTAATTGCCGGTATAATTCGATTTATTTGCCTAGTTAAAACCAATGCCGGCAGATGCATCATGACTGAAGCCCTTAAACCCGTACCTACATTTGTAGGACAGCTGGTTAAGTATCCTCTTTGCTCATTGAATGCATAATCAACTTTTTCTTCAATCCAGTCGTCGACCTGGTTTGCGGCTTTCATTGCTTCTAAAAGCTGAAATCCAGGAAAAAGACACTGTATTCTAATATGATCCTCTTCATTTATCATGACGCTTACTTCCTCATTTTCAGAAAGCAAACAACCTCCAAAAGGGGATTCTGTCAGATTCGGACTGATGAGATGTTTTTCCACTAATACACGCTTTTCTAAAGACTGTGCATCATGCATTCTGATCAAAACGAATTTGCCGATTTCGGGAATTTCTTGTCCTGAAAACTGATCTTCAAACTGCTGTATGATGGATGAGGCTTCTTCATTGGAATACCGCGTAGGGAACCGTATATGTTCAAAGTTCCTTGCTAAACGTATGCGGCTGCTGAGTACAATGTCACTTTCAGGTCCTTTCTGCTTCATCCAACTGCTTAGTGCGTCCTGAATAAAATGCTTTAGCGACATTACCCCTGTTCCTCCTCACTATCTGTACTTTTGAGTGATTGCTCTAATGAACGAA
>NZ_CP160797.1:95000-97500 GCF_040784915.1 Bacillus vallismortis | reverse complement strand
TCCTCCGGTTTGTCACCGGCAGTCACCTTAGAGTGCCCAACCGAATGCTGGCAACTAAGATCAAGGGTTGCGCTCGTTGCGGGACTTAACCCAACATCTCACGACACGAGCTGACGACAACCATGCACCACCTGTCACTCTGCCCCCGAAGGGGACGTCCTATCTCTAGGATTGTCAGAGGATGTCAAGACCTGGTAAGGTTCTTCGCGTTGCTTCGAATTAAACCACATGCTCCACCGCTTGTGCGGGCCCCCGTCAATTCCTTTGAGTTTCAGTCTTGCGACCGTACTCCCCAGGCGGAGTGCTTAATGCGTTAGCTGCAGCACTAAGGGGCGGAAACCCCCTAACACTTAGCACTCATCGTTTACGGCGTGGACTACCAGGGTATCTAATCCTGTTCGCTCCCCACGCTTTCGCTCCTCAGCGTCAGTTACAGACCAGAGAGTCGCCTTCGCCACTGGTGTTCCTCCACATCTCTACGCATTTCACCGCTACACGTGGAATTCCACTCTCCTCTTCTGCACTCAAGTTCCCCAGTTTCCAATGACCCTCCCCGGTTGAGCCGGGGGCTTTCACATCAGACTTAAGAAACCGCCTGCGAGCCCTTTACGCCCAATAATTCCGGACAACGCTTGCCACCTACGTATTACCGCGGCTGCTGGCACGTAGTTAGCCGTGGCTTTCTGGTTAGGTACCGTCAAGGTACCGCCCTATTCGAACGGTACTTGTTCTTCCCTAACAACAGAGCTTTACGATCCGAAAACCTTCATCACTCACGCGGCGTTGCTCCGTCAGACTTTCGTCCATTGCGGAAGATTCCCTACTGCTGCCTCCCGTAGGAGTCTGGGCCGTGTCTCAGTCCCAGTGTGGCCGATCACCCTCTCAGGTCGGCTACGCATCGTTGCCTTGGTGAGCCGTTACCTCACCAACTAGCTAATGCGCCGCGGGTCCATCTGTAAGTGGTAGCCGAAGCCACCTTTTATGTTTGAACCATGCGGTTCAAACAAGCATCCGGTATTAGCCCCGGTTTCCCGGAGTTATCCCAGTCTTACAGGCAGGTTACCCACGTGTTACTCACCCGTCCGCCGCTAACATCAGGGAGCAAGCTCCCATCTGTCCGCTCGACTTGCATGTATTAGGCACGCCGCCAGCGTTCGTCCTGAGCCAGGATCAAACTCTCCGATAATGGATCACAGGTTAAGTTCACCGCATCCTGCGGTGACACCTGCGTGACCTGCGTCGTGCAGGCCTAGTTTGACTGACTACGCACATCGCTGTGCGATTTATAAAAAATGAATTAACAGGTACGTTTTGTCTTGTTTAGTTTTCAAAGATCATTTCGTTTGTTCGCTTTGTTAAAGCAACTTTATTAGTATACAACGTTGCTTCTTCAAAGTCAACAATCTTTTTTAAAAAAATGGTGGAGCCTAGCGGGATCGAACCGCTGACCTCCTGCGTGCAAAGCAGGCGCTCTCCCAGCTGAGCTAAGGCCCCATTGAAATGGTCGGGAAGACAGGATTCGAACCTGCGACCCCATGGTCCCAAACCATGTGCTCTACCAAGCTGAGCTACTTCCCGATTGTCTATTCCATTAAAATAATGGCGCGCCCGAGAGGAGTCGAACCCCTAACCTTTTGATCCGTAGTCAAACGCTCTATCCAATTGAGCTACGGGCGCAAGATTTAATGCCGAGGGCCGGACTTGAACCGGCACGGTAGTCACCTACCGCAGGATTTTAAGTCCTGTGTGTCTGCCAATTCCACCACCCCGGCGTGGATGGTATAGTTGGAGCGGAAGACGGGATTCGAACCCGCGACCCCCACCTTGGCAAGGTGGTGTTCTACCACTGAACTACTTCCGCAGACAGGATGTCCAGTTTTTATAACTGTTATCCTATATAATGCGGGTGAAGGGACTTGAACCCCCACGTCATAAAGACACTAGATCCTAAGTCTAGCGCGTCTGCCAATTCCGCCACACCCGCGTAAAGTGGTGAGCCATGAAGGACTCGAACCTTCGACCCTCTGATTAAAAGTCAGATGCTCTACCAACTGAGCTAATGGCTCTTCTTACAAGAGACTTGAGTATTATACCATATAAAAAGTGGTGCCGGCAAGAGGACTTGAACCCCCAACCTACTGATTACAAGTCAGTTGCTCTACCAATTGAGCTACACCGGCAAAATGGTGGAGGATGACGGGCTCGAACCGCCGACCCTCTGCTTGTAAGGCAGATGCTCTCCCAGCTGAGCTAATCCTCCATAATTGCACTAGCGTGCAATTGCTTGGCGGCGTCCTACTCTCACAGGGGGAAACCCCCGACTACCATCGGCGCTGAAGAGCTTAACTTCCGTGTTCGGCATGGGAACGGGTGTGACCTCTTCGCTATCGCCACCAAACAAATTGAGAGTGTTCTCTCAAAACTAGATAACAGATGTGACATCATTCAAAATGTGGTTAAGTCCTCGATCGATTAGTATCTGTCAGCTCCATGTGTCGCC
>NZ_CP160797.1:35000-92500 GCF_040784915.1 Bacillus vallismortis | reverse complement strand
GGGCTGTTACCTTCTATGGCGGGCCTTTCCAGACCTCTTCATCTACCTCGTTCTTTTGTAACTCCGTACAGAGTGTCCTACAACCCCAAGAGGCAAGCCTCTTGGTTTGGGCTAATCCCGTTTCGCTCGCCGCTACTCAGGGAATCGCATTTGCTTTCTCTTCCTCCGGGTACTTAGATGTTTCAGTTCCCCGGGTCTGCCTTCTCATATCCTATGAATTCAGATATGGATACCACTCCATTACGAGTGGTGGGTTTCCCCATTCGGAAATCTCCGGATCAAAGCTTGCTTACAGCTCCCCGAAGCATATCGGTGTTCGTCCCGTCCTTCATCGGCTCCTAGTGCCAAGGCATCCACCGTGCGCCCTTTCTAACTTAACCGTTAAAAAGAATCACTATGTGATATCTTGTATTACTAATTGAATGTGATGTCTACTGTTATCTAGTTTTCAAAGAACAACGTATAGGACATGCTAACACATGCGTTCCCACAGATGTGGCGCATTTAGCAGGTGCTCCTATGTTTTTGAAGGAATGATCCTTCAAAACTAAACAAGACAGGGAACGTTCTGTTTATAAGACCCCAGGTCTTATATTCCGTAATATATCCTTAGAAAGGAGGTGATCCAGCCGCACCTTCCGATACGGCTACCTTGTTACGACTTCACCCCAATCATCTGTCCCACCTTCGGCGGCTGGCTCCTAAAAGGTTACCTCACCGACTTCGGGTGTTACAAACTCTCGTGGTGTGACGGGCGGTGTGTACAAGGCCCGGGAACGTATTCACCGCGGCATGCTGATCCGCGATTACTAGCGATTCCAGCTTCACGCAGTCGAGTTGCAGACTGCGATCCGAACTGAGAACAGATTTGTGGGATTGGCTTAACCTCGCGGTTTCGCTGCCCTTTGTTCTGTCCATTGTAGCACGTGTGTAGCCCAGGTCATAAGGGGCATGATGATTTGACGTCATCCCCACCTTCCTCCGGTTTGTCACCGGCAGTCACCTTAGAGTGCCCAACTGAATGCTGGCAACTAAGATCAAGGGTTGCGCTCGTTGCGGGACTTAACCCAACATCTCACGACACGAGCTGACGACAACCATGCACCACCTGTCACTCTGCCCCCGAAGGGGACGTCCTATCTCTAGGATTGTCAGAGGATGTCAAGACCTGGTAAGGTTCTTCGCGTTGCTTCGAATTAAACCACATGCTCCACCGCTTGTGCGGGCCCCCGTCAATTCCTTTGAGTTTCAGTCTTGCGACCGTACTCCCCAGGCGGAGTGCTTAATGCGTTAGCTGCAGCACTAAGGGGCGGAAACCCCCTAACACTTAGCACTCATCGTTTACGGCGTGGACTACCAGGGTATCTAATCCTGTTCGCTCCCCACGCTTTCGCTCCTCAGCGTCAGTTGCAGACCAGAGAGTCGCCTTCGCCACTGGTGTTCCTCCACATCTCTACGCATTTCACCGCTACACGTGGAATTCCACTCTCCTCTTCTGCACTCAAGTTCCCCAGTTTCCAATGACCCTCCCCGGTTGAGCCGGGGGCTTTCACATCAGACTTAAGAAACCGCCTGCGAGCCCTTTACGCCCAATAATTCCGGACAACGCTTGCCACCTACGTATTACCGCGGCTGCTGGCACGTAGTTAGCCGTGGCTTTCTGGTTAGGTACCGTCAAGGTACCGCCCTATTCGAACGGTACTTGTTCTTCCCTAACAACAGAGCTTTACGATCCGAAAACCTTCATCACTCACGCGGCGTTGCTCCGTCAGACTTTCGTCCATTGCGGAAGATTCCCTACTGCTGCCTCCCGTAGGAGTCTGGGCCGTGTCTCAGTCCCAGTGTGGCCGATCACCCTCTCAGGTCGGCTACGCATCGTTGCCTTGGTGAGCCGTTACCTCACCAACTAGCTAATGCGCCGCGGGTCCATCTGTAAGTGGTAGCCGAAGCCACCTTTTATGTTTGAACCATGCGGTTCAAACAAGCATCCGGTATTAGCCCCGGTTTCCCGGAGTTATCCCAGTCTTACAGGCAGGTTACCCACGTGTTACTCACCCGTCCGCCGCTAACATTAGGGAGCAAGCTCCCATCTGTCCGCTCGACTTGCATGTATTAGGCACGCCGCCAGCGTTCGTCCTGAGCCAGGATCAAACTCTCCGATAAAATGGATCACAGGTTAAGTCCACCGCATCCTGCGGTGACACCTGCGTGACCTGCGTTGTGCAGGCCTAGTTTGACTGACTACGCACATCGCTGTGCGATTTATAAAAAAATGAATTAACAGGTACGTTTTGTCTTGTTTAGTTTTCAAAGATCATTTTGTTCACTTCGTTTAAGCGACTTTATTATTATATCTCATTATCTCAGTGAAGTCAATAACTTTTTTTCAAAGTTTTTTTCGTTATCGCCTTGTTTAGCGGCAACGAATAATAATATACCACCTTGTAAATAATAGTGCAATAGTTTTTTTGAAGAAATACTTAAGAATTTAAAAAGAGCGGCATCCCTTAAATAGAGATGCCGCTCTTCTTTATTAACGCTGTCTCATTTGCGGGAATAACAGCACATCGCGAATAGAAGGTGCATTGGTCAGCAGCATAACCAGACGGTCAATACCGATGCCTAAACCTCCTGTTGGCGGCATACCGTATTCCAGAGCTTCAACAAAGTCTTCATCCATTAAATGAGCTTCATCGTTACCGGCTTCACGTTCTTTTAATTGCGCTTCAAAGCGCTCTCTTTGATCAATAGGATCGTTCAGCTCAGTAAACGCGTTTGCATGTTCACGGCCAACGATAAACAGTTCAAAACGGTCTGTGAAACGCGGGTCCTCAGGATTTTTCTTAGCAAGAGGAGAGATTTCTACAGGGTGTCCGTAGATAAACGTTGGCTGAATAAGCGTTTCTTCAATTTTTTGTTCGAAGAACTCGTTAATGATATGGCCTACTGTCATAGAATCTTTAATCTCTACGCCATGTTCTTTTGCATATTCACGCGCTTGTTCAACAGAAACCTCTTCCCAGAAATCAACGCCAGTCGCTTCTTTGACCGCATCAACCATGTGGATTCTTTTCCATTCCGGTTTAAGGTCGATTTGTTCTTCCCCGTATTGGATCGTAGTTGTTCCAAGCACTTCTTGGGCGATATGAGCAACGAGGTTTTCAGTTAAGCTCATGATATCTTTATAGTCCGCGTATGCTTCATATAACTCAATCATCGTGAATTCAGGGTTATGACGTGTAGAGACACCTTCATTACGGAAAACACGGCCGATTTCATATACTTTTTCTAATCCGCCGACAATCAAACGTTTTAGGTGCAATTCGATTGCGATGCGCATATAGAGCGGAATATCTAACGCATTGTGATGGGTGATAAACGGACGTGCAGAAGCGCCCCCAGGAATGCTGTGCATTGTTGGTGTTTCTACTTCTAAGTATCCGTGATCATCAAGGTATCTTCTCATAGCTTGAATGATCTTGCTTCGTGCGATGAACGTATGTTTGCTGTCTGGATTTACGATAAGGTCCAAGTAGCGCTGACGATAGCGCTGCTCAACATCTTTCAAACCATGGTATTTGTCAGGAAGCGGACGAAGCGCTTTTGTCAGCAATTCAAAAGAAGTTGCTTTAACAGACAATTCGCCTACATTTGTTTTGAAGACTTTTCCGGTCACGCCGATAAGATCACCGAGGTCAGAAGACTTGAAGACTTCGTATTGCTCGTCACCAACACTGTCTTTTCTTACGTAGATTTGGATTTGGCCTTCTAAGTCCTGAAGATGCGCAAAGCCGGCTTTTCCTTTGCCGCGTTTTGTCATCATACGGCCTGCGATTGTAACTTCAATCGCTTTTTCTTCCAACTCTTCTTTGGTTAGATCTTGATATGCCGAAATAACTTCCTGAGACTGATGAGTTCTCTCAAAACGTTCACCGAACGGATCAATGCCGTTATCTCTCAGCTGATTCATTTTATCGCGTCTGACTTGCAGCTGGTCGTTCAATTCTTCATGGTTTTGCTCTTCTTGACTCATTGTTATCACTCCATTACAGATATTGTTTCATGAAAGAAGCAGAAAAACTGCCAGCACAAAACTGGCAGTGAGCAGCAAATAGAGGTGAGTATTATCCTACTTTTGCGTCTTGAAGCTCTTTTGCCTCAACTTCAACAGTAAATGCATCTAAAAGCTGTACAAGCTCTTCTCTTGTCTCGCAATGATTGATTTCATTACGAACCTTTGCATTGCCTTTTACACCTTTTAGATACCAAGCAGCGTGTTTTCTCATTTCTCTTACCGCTACGTTTTCACCTTTTAAGTTAATCAGGCGGTCAAGGTGTAGTTTGCATACCGCCATTTTTTCGCGTACTTGCGGCTCTTCTTTTAATTCACCTGTTTCAAGGTATTGAACCGTACGGTAAATCATCCACGGATTGCCCAGTGCGGCCCGTCCAATCATGACACCGTCTACTCCTGTTTCCTCAAGCATACGCTTAGCATCTTGCGGCGTTTTGACATCTCCGTTTCCGATAACCGGAATCGATACTGATTGTTTTACTTCTTTGATGATGTCCCAGTTTGCCGTTCCTTCGTACATCTGCACCCTTGTCCGGCCGTGAAGCGCAACTGCTTTTCCGCCCGCACGTTCTACAGCTTGTGCGTTTTTTATTGCGTAAATGTGGTCTTCATCCCAGCCCATTCTCATTTTCACTGTAACTGGTTTATCAACCGCATCCACTACTGCAGAAACCATTTCGTAAATCTTATCAGGATCGAGAAGCCATTTCGCTCCCGCATCACATTTTGTAATTTTTGGTACAGGACATCCCATATTAATATCAATAATATCAGCAGTTGTGTTTTGGTCTACAAACTTTGCCGCTTCCACAAGGTTTTCCTTTTTTCCTCCGAAAATTTGAAGGCTGAGCGGTTTTTCACGTTCATCAATGTAAAGCATACCCATGGTTCTTGCATTGTTGTAAAGGATCGCTTTGTCACTGACCATTTCAGCGCATACCAATCCAGCACCGAATTCCTTTACAGTCAATCTGAATGCCGAGTTGCAGACACCAGCCATCGGGGCAAGCACAACACGGTTTTTCAATTCAATATCACCGATTTTAAACATTTTTAACCTCCCTTCATTTGTTATCTTTTTCTGGCGGCGCTAATTCGTCCGCGCTTATATTTAAAACACCTGCTGCACCTTGAATGATGGCAGCTGACGGCAATCGGTTTCCGCGTTCAATTTCGCCGAGAATAGAAACTGATATACCTAACGCTTTTGCAAATTCTTCTTGAGTATAACCTTTCAGCTTTCTGAATGCACGAATTCGTCTACCCCAGATTTCTGCTTCCATACTCTTACACCTTCTTGGTCTGTTTCCGCGCTTGTTGCCTCTTTTTCAACCTGCGGGCAAATTTCCACAAGCGGAGCAAGGACAAACATACGCTCATACATTCTCGGGTGCGGAACAATTAGTCGCTCTGTTTCAATATTTTCACGATTAAACAGCAAAATGTCAAGGTCTGCCGTCCGCGGTCCCCATCTCACTTCCCTTGTTCTGCCTAACTCATTTTCTATATGCTGCGTCAGTTCAAGAAGTTCAAAAGGGTTCAGCGACGTCTTGATTTCAACAGCCATATTCAAAAATTCATCTTGATCTTCGTATCCGACCGGGTCAGTTTCGTAAATAGAGGATACTTTAGTCACTGTCACCGCATCATGCTGGTGAAGCAATGCCACCGCTTGCCTTAAATACGTTTCTCTATCTCCAATATTAGACCCAAGCGCAATATAAGCTATGTTGTTCATGATTTTTTTCTCGTGATTTCAACCGCTACTGATTTATAGTGTCCGGGAATTGGCGGATCGGGTTTAATGACTTTCACAGTACATTGCTGCACCGGCTGAAATTTCTCAAGAACAGTTTCAGCAATACGTTCCGCCAGCGTTTCCACCAATTTGACAGGCTCCCCTTCTACGATATCTTTACATACGTGATAGAGCTCAGCATAGTTGATCGTTTGTTCAAGGTCGTCTGTTTGTCCTGCTTTGCTTAAATCCAGCTCAGCGGTTAAATCAACTTTAAACCGCTGACCAAGCTTATTTTCTTCTTTGAACACACCGTGATATCCATAAAACTCCATGCCTTCTACATAGACCTTATCCATGGTGCTCCCCTCCCTTATTCAGCATCGCGTCCATCATTTTCGCCATTCTGGCAATTTGTTTTACGTCATGGACCCTGACAATGTCACAGCCTTTTTGAATGCCGAGACACACAGTCGCACCTGTGCCCTCAGTCCGCTCCTCAGGCGGAAGATCCAGAACACGTCCGATGAATCTTTTTCGGGAGGTTGCCAAAAGCACCGGATACCCCAGTCCGCTGAAAATTTCGAGTTTGTTCATCACTGCCAAATTATCGTGATAGGTTTTCGCGAAACCGATTCCCGGATCAAGAATGATGTTCTTCTCCTCCACACCGGCCTCAACAGCGATTTTCACACTCTCCAATAAGTCCGATAGCATATCCGGTAATAAGTCATTGTAATTTTTCTCTGGTCGGTTATGCATGAGGACAATCGGAACATTGTGTTCAGCTGCAACAGAAGCCATCTTCGGATCATGTTTCGCTCCCCAAATATCATTGATGATGGATGCACCGGCTTTAACAGCTTCATCTGCGACAGAAGCCTTGTACGTATCTACAGAAATCGGCACGCCCAGTTCTTTTGTGATCCGCTCAATCACAGGAATCACTCTGGACATCTCCTCATCCTCTGACACATACTCGGCGCCGGGCCTTGTGGATTCTCCTCCGATATCAATGATATGGGCACCGTCCTCGATCATCTCTTTCGCGTGCATCAACGCCTTGTCCAAGCTGTCATATTTTCCGCCGTCCGAGAAAGAGTCAGGCGTTACGTTTAAAATACCCATTACCAGTGTCTTCTCTTTATATGATAAAGCGCTGGGCTTAGTGTGGATTACTTGTGTTTGGTCTATCGTTTGCCGCGCCATTCTCTTCCTCCCTTTTCATGAATCATGTTCTTTATTTCTTTTTTGTAAAGCGTTTGAAGAGCAGAGGCAGCTTCTCCGTTTTGGCCCGCATAGTTTACTTCTTCTATTTTAGTAAACGGGATGATTTCCAGAATCGAGTTTGTCATCCACGCTTCGTCAGCTGTCAAAAGAGCTTCCAGCTCGTATCGGCCCGTTTTAAGCTCCAGTCCTATTTTCTTTGCATTTTCAATGACAAAACGTCTCGTGACGCCGTCCAGAATACCTGTGTCAATTGACGGAGTGTAGATGCAGCTCCCTTTTCTCCAGAAAACATTCGATATGATGCCCTCCGCGACAGCTCCATCCTCCGTTAAGAAAATCCCTTCGATACGCGGATCATTTCCGATTTCCCTTTTCGCATACATATTATTTAAATAATGATGAGATTTTAACCGGAACGGCCCTTCTGGTGTGTTTCTGCGTATCGATAAAACCTTGCCTTCTTTTTGGAATGGAAGGCTTTCTGGTTTCAGCTGGTTCACAATGCATAAAACGGTTGGGTTATCGTAAGTCTGGGCAACAAAGCCTTTATCGCTGATTCCGGCTGATATGTTCAATCTGACGCGGGCATTGCCATCCCTGATATCATTCAGCCAAAGCAGCTTGTCCAGCATCTCAAGAATCTCATGCTTTGAAACAGTATATTCGATTTGCAGATCCTGAAGCGCACGCTCAAGCCTTTCTATATGCCAATCAAACAAAAATGGGCAGCCTTCGTAGAGCCTGAAGGTTTCGAAAACACCGATCCCATATAAAAATCCATGGTCAAAAGGAGAAAGAACTGCATCTTTCTCCTCTATATACCGGCCGTTAACATATATCATCACGCAATAACTTCCTTGCGGTATGTCTCAATGAAATTTCTGAGCATTTCTTTCCCAAAGGAGGTCATAATAGACTCCGGATGAAATTGCACACCCTCTATCGGGAGATCATTGTGGCGAATCGCCATGATTTCTCCTTCTTTCGTTCGGGCTGTTACTGTAAAACAGCTTGGCAGCGTCTCAGGTTTTACGATCAGCGAGTGATAACGAGTCGCGACAAGGGGGTTTTTCAAACCTCCAAAGATTGTCTTGCCGTCATGCTCGATATCCGAGGTTTTTCCGTGCATAAGCCGCTCTGCCCTCACCACGTCACCGCCAAACACTTGTGCGATGGACTGATGTCCGAGGCATACACCGAAAATGGGAATTTCCCCTGCAAAATGCTTAATTGCTTCAAGGCTGATTCCTGCCTCATCGGGGCTGCACGGTCCGGGTGAAATCATCAGAAAATCCGGAGACAGTTCGTCAATTTCTTCGATCGTGATGTCGTCATTGCGTTTCACAATCAGTTCTTCCCCAAGCTCGCCCAAATACTGCACCAAGTTGTACGTAAATGAATCGTAGTTATCAATCATTAAAATCATTTCTCCGCTCACCTCATCTGATTTTTGTCTCTGCTTTGCTCAGCTCTAACGCCTTTTGCATCGCAAAAGCTTTTTTGAATGATTCTCTGTATTCGTGCTTTGGAACAGAATCAATCACAACTCCTGCGCCGGACTGCATGAATGCCTGCCCTCCGGTTGCATAAATGGTTCGAATGACGATATTAAACTGCAGATCGTTGTTATATCCAAACCATCCTATAGATCCAGTATAAAGCCCGCGGCGTGTCGGCTCAAGCTCTTCTATAATTTCCATCGTTCTTACTTTGGGAGCACCTGTAATGGTTCCCCCGGGAAATACAGCATGAATAATATCCACAGCATCATATCCATCCTGCAGTTCACCTTGGACGTTAGACACAATGTGCATTACATGCGAGTATTTTTCAATGGCCATGAATTCATTTACGCGCACGGAGCCGTACCGTGATACTCTCCCCAAGTCATTTCGCTCAAGATCAACCAGCATGACATGTTCAGCGCGTTCTTTTTCATTGTGGATCAATTCGTTTACGAGCGCCTTGTCTTCTTCATCGGTTTCCCCTCTGGAACGAGTGCCTGCAATCGGTCTCGTCTCTAATAATTTGCCCTTTTTGCTGACAAGCAGTTCAGGTGATCCGCAAATGATTTGAAAATCAGGTGTTTCTAAATATGACATATAAGGAGAAGGATTTACTTCTCTCAGGGCTTTGTAAATTTGATATGGGTGGGCCGACATTGACTGTGACTGCCTAATTGATAGATTGACTTGAAACACATCTCCGCTGGCAATGTATTGTTTAATTTTCTCTACAGCTTGCGAGAATCCATCCTCGGTAAATGGCGCCGCGAAGGAACCGTCTGTTTCATGCTTCATCTCTCGCGAAGGGACAGCAGGAAGCTCAGCCAGCCACATTCGCTCCAGCTCAGATAACTTTACGTCCGCAGATTCGTGATCAGAACCATTAACATGAGTAATCAGCCACAGAGACTCTTCTTGATGGTCATAAACTGCTATATCATCAAAAACAAGAAAATAAATATCTGGCGTTTCCAAGTCATCTAGTGAGAGCATTTTAAAGTTTTCAATGTAACGTGCGTAATCATAGCTGAGAAACCCGATTGCCCCGCCTTGAAAATCTGGAAGCTCGTGATTTGTTTCTGTTTCCAGCGTTTTAAACCAGCTATGGAAGGCGCGTAATGGATCGCCTTCTTTAAACAGAATTTCATCTCCATGCTTAATCGTGGTAATCCCGTCTTTTCCTTTTACTGTCGCAATTGGATCAAGACCGGCTATACTGTATCTGCCGCCTCTTGCACTTTCAAGCAGCACATGCTGTTTTTTGGATCGCGCAAGTTTCTCAAATTGTTGTAAGAATGAATCTTTTTGAAAAGGTACTTTTTTGCCTGCCGGTCTGCGTTGTGCCATTTATATCATTCCTCTATTTTCTTTTTTGCTTGTTTTTTATTGTAAAGCAATCTTGTTAGTGAAAAAAGTGAATTTCTCTTCCAAGAATAACATTCGTCACAGACACGGCATATTTGATGCACGAATATAAAAAAAACTCCCGGCGGACCGGGAGTTTGGCTTTTTTAATCGAATTGATACAGCGGCGTGCTCAGATAACGTTCACCGTTACTTGGAATGACGGCCAATACTTTTTTGCCTTTTCCGAGTTTTTTCGCTACTTGAAGAGCAGCATAAATTGCCGCGCCTGATGAGATGCCTCCGAGAATTCCTTCTTCACGTGCAGCTCTGCGCGCATATTCGAATGCTTCTTCATTCTTCACAGGGAAGATTTCATCGTATACTTCTGTATTTAAGATGTCAGGCACAAATCCAGCTCCGATTCCCTGAATTTTATGAGGGCCTGGTTTTCCTCCTGAAAGCACGGGAGAGTCTGACGGTTCAACAGCGTAAATTTTGACGGAAGGGTATGCTTCCTTCAGAACTTCGCCAGCCCCTGTAATCGTTCCACCTGTACCGATACCGGCTACAAATGCATCAAGCTGATCATCACCAAATTGCTCAACGATTTCTTTACCCGTTGTTTGGCGGTGAATTTCTGGGTTAGAAGGATTATTGAACTGTTGCGGCACAAAGTATCCGTTCTTTTCAGCAAGCTCTTCAGCTTTCTTAATCGCGCCTTTCATGCCTTCCGCGCCAGGAGTCAGCACAAGCTCAGCACCGTATGCGCGAAGAAGGTTGCGGCGCTCCATGCTCATTGTATCAGGCATAACCAAAATGGCTTTTAATCCTTTAGCCGCAGCAACCATCGCAAGCCCGATTCCAGTATTTCCGCTTGTCGGTTCAATGATTGTGTCACCAGCTTTTAATTTCCCTTCTTTTTCAGCAGCTTCAATCATAGCTAAACCGATACGGTCTTTAACACTGCTTCCAGGGTTCATGTATTCAAGCTTTAGATATACATCTGCACTGTTTTCATCTGCAAGGCGATTTAATTTAACGATTGGCGTATTCCCGATTAATTCAGTAATGGAGTTTGCTACACGTACCATTCTCGACACCTCAATTTCCGACTATTTGTATTGGTATTATGTATATAATCTATCAATTTCAAAATTTTTTGTCAATCATTTAGTACTTTTTTCCCCATAAAACCAAGATACATCGGCTTCTTTCCAAAGCGTTTTGACTGTCGCTTTATCACCTAACTGATCCATTGCGATTTGCCGTCTGATCTGATCCTTCACTTCATCATATGAGAATGTTCTCGCCTTTAGTTTTTCTTTCAGCTGAATAACGGCATATCCATTACTGACCTTTATCGGTTCGTCAGACCATTCATCCTCTTTGAGTGTTTTTGCTTCTTCAATGTATGCTGACGGAATGTTGTCTGATGCTTCTGTGACAAAACCTAAATCTCCGCCGTATGGTGATGTGTATCTGTCTGTAGACCTTTCCGCCGCAACAGCTTCAAAGCTTGAGCCGCCTTTCAGTTCCTTCAGGACTTCTTTCGCTTCTTCTTCATCTTTTACAACAATGTGCCGAATTCGATACGAATCATCAAACTGATACAGTTCTTTATTTTTATTATAGAATGATTTCTTTTCTTTGTTTGAGATATCAATATCCTTTGTTAACAAGTCTTCAAGGAGGATATTATAACGAATTTGGTCTTTCCACTCTTTCTCTGTTGTACGTTCGTCTTCGTAAAAGGAATTGTTGACCGCTTTAATCAGCAAAAACTCCCCATCAATTTCACTTTTAGACACTTTGAGATTGTTCTTTTTGGCGAGCTGCTCAACGACTTGGACATTGATCATATCTTCAAGTGTCGATTTCCCATATTGATCTTCCATTTCTTTCAGCCATTCTTGTCTTGTCACACTTTTGCCTCCGACAGTCGCAATAGACTCATCGGATGGCGATGCACCGGCTTGGGATTTTGTCAGCGTATATGCAACGGCAATACAACAAGCCAACAGCGCCCCTAAAATAATGGTCCAGATTGTTCTTGATTTCAAACCTGCTTTCAGCCCCTTTTCTCAAATTCAAAAAACCCGCTAAAGAGCTTAGCGGGTAGTTTGGTCACGAAGCCCTTCCAGCTCTTCTTTTGTAAATAAGTACTTTTCATTACAAAAATGGCATACTGCTTCGGCTTGTCCATCTTCTTCTATCATATCTTGTATTTCTTTTTTGCCTAGTCCTAAAATGGCTGTTTCGAAACGTTCTTTTGAACAAGGACAATGGAATCTAACAGGCATCGTTTCCAAAATCTCAGGCTTCTCACCTAGGACTTCTTCTAATATTTCTTCTGGTGTAAGGCCTTTTTGGATGAGCTTAGAAATCGGCTCTACTTGGGATAGACGCTGTTCAATTTTTGTGATGGTTTCATCATCGGTTCCCGGCATAAGCTGAATAATAAAGCCGCCTGCCGCAAGAATGGTGTTGTCAGGATTCACGAGCACACCGACACCCACAGATGAAGGAACCTGCTCCGACGACACAAGATAGTAGGTGAAATCATCTCCCAATTCTCCTGAAACAATTTCTACTTGTCCTGTGAAAAACTCACGCAACCCTAAATCTTTTACGACACTTAACGTTCCGCTTGTTCCAACAGCACGTCTAACATCAAGCTTGCCTTGTTCATTTAAATCAAAATGAACTTGCGGGTTAGAGACATATGCTCTGACTTCTCCTTTTGCATTGGCATCAGCCACAATTGCTCCGATTGGACCTCCGCCCTCGACTTTCACAGTCAGCTTATCATCGCCCTTCAGCATAGCCCCGAGCATAAGAGAAGCTGTCATTGTTCGGCCCAGTGCAGCGGATGCTGTCGGCCACGTGCCATGTCGTCTTTGTCCCTCGTTTACCATATCAGTTGTTCTCGCTGCATAAGCGCGCACTTTTCCGTCATACGCAAGTGCTTTTATTAAATAATCCATTACAAAACCTCCTATACACTTCCTACGCGGTTTCGTTCATAAATCAATTCCAGTCCTTTTAGGGTTAGGAATGGATCAACGATATCTATGCAATCTGATTCATTTGCAATGAGCGACGCAAGGCCTCCTGTCGCAATGACCTTTGGTTCCTGTTTTGCCTGCCATTTTATTCGCTTGACGATTCCTTCCACTTGACCGACATAGCCAAATAAAATTCCAGATTGCATCGCGCTAACAGTGTTTTTTCCGATAATATTGTCAGGCCGGGTGATTTCGATACGTGGGAGCTTTGCCGCACGCGAGTAAAGCGCCTCTGTTGAAATCGTAATCCCAGGAGCAATCGCCCCGCCCATGTATTGTTTGTTTTCATCAATATAGCAATACGTTGTAGCAGTTCCAAAATCAACAACAATTAACGGATTGCCGTATAAGTGTATTGCAGCGACAGCATTTACGATTCTGTCTGCTCCCACTTCTTTCGGATTGTCATATTTTATATTTAAACCTGTCTTCATACCCGGACCGACAATTTGCGGTTCGATATGAAAGTATTTTGTGCACATTCTTTCTAATGCAAACATGATCGGCGGCACTACTGATGAAATAATAATGCCATCTATCTGTTCAAACATGAGCCCGGAATGCTCGAATAAGGAGCGCAAAATCATCCCAAACTCATCTTCTGTTTTATGCCTGCTTGTTTCTATACGCCAGTGATATTCTAATTCTCCATTATGGTATACACCAAGTACAGTATTGGTGTTCCCCACATCAATAACCAGTAACAACCTCTATCACCACTTTTGAATAGTTTCTCTGCATTACTTTTACAAACATTCTACAATACCTTACACGATCAGCGGCTCATTTGTAAACAAATCGAAACCAGAATTGGATGATTGTAAAAGCAGCTGCTGAGGCGAGATTTATATAAAAAAACTGCCAGCGTCAGCCGGCAGTTTTTAGAAAGAAAGCGAATTACTCTTTTGTATCGTCTTTCTTTTCGTCTGTTTTTGTCAGAATGTTTACTTTCACGTCATCGGTCTTCTCATCATCAGAGAAATTGCGTTCAGGCAATGATCCATGATCGACAAGGTGTTTGATTTGTTCAGCATCGAGTGTTTCAACTTTCAGAAGCGTTTGAGCAATCAATTCAAGCTTGTCACGATTTTCAGTCAGGATTTGTTTGGCGCGCTCATAACATTCTTTGATAATGCGCTGAATTTCCTGATCAATTTCGTAAGCGATTTGATCACTATAGTTTTGTTCGTTGTTGAAATCACGGCCTAAGAATACCTGGCCGCCCTGAGACTGTCCAAATTGCAACGGACCCAGTTTTTCTGACATACCGAATTCTGTAACCATTTTTCTTGCAATATTCGTCGCACGCTGGAAGTCATTGTGCGCTCCTGTGCTGACTTCACCGAAGATAATTTCTTCAGCTACACGTCCGCCCAAGAGGCCGACAATTTTATCAAGCAGCTCCGGCTTTGTCTGGAAGTAACGGTCTTCTCTTGGAAGCATAACCGCATAACCGCCAGCCTGGCCGCGGGGAACAATCGTTACTTTATGAACCATGTCAGCCTCATCTAAAACGAGTCCGATAACGGTGTGTCCGCCTTCGTGATAAGCCACGATGTTGCGTTCTTTCTTGGAGATGACGCGGCTTTTCTTAGCAGGTCCGGCAATCACACGGTCCGTCGCTTCGTCAATATCACGCGCATCGATTTTTTTCTTGTTTTGACGAGCAGCCACAAGAGCAGCTTCATTCAAGAGATTTTCCAAGTCAGCGCCTGAGAAGCCAGGTGTTCTCATGGCAATTGACTTCAGGTTAACCGTTTCATCCAGTGGTTTGTTTCTCGCATGGACTTTCAATACAGCTTCACGGCCAATGACATCTGGGCGGTCCACTGTGATTTGACGGTCAAAACGTCCCGGACGAAGTAAAGCTGGGTCCAAGATGTCCGCACGGTTCGTCGCAGCAATGATGATGATGCCTTCATTGGCGCTGAATCCGTCCATTTCAACAAGCAATTGGTTTAGCGTCTGTTCACGTTCATCGTGTCCGCCGCCGAGACCCGCTCCACGCTGGCGCCCAACTGCGTCGATTTCATCAATGAAGATCAAACAAGGCGCATTCTTTTTCGCATTTTCAAACAAGTCACGCACACGGGAAGCACCGACACCTACAAACATTTCAACGAAATCAGATCCGCTGATGCTGAAGAAAGGTACGCCAGCTTCACCTGCACAAGCTTTGGCAAGCAATGTTTTACCGGTACCCGGAGGTCCGACTAAAAGCACGCCTTTTGGTATTCTTGCGCCAACCTCGGCAAACTTGCGGGGATCTTTCAGAAAATCAACAACTTCAACGAGTTCTTGTTTTTCCTCGTCCGCCCCTGCAACGTCTTTAAATTTGACGCGTTTCTTTTCCTCTGTATACAGCTTCGCCTTACTCTTTCCAAAGTTCATGACACGGCTGCCGCCGCCTTGAGCCTGATTGAGCAGGAAGAAAAACAGGATAAAGATAATGACAAACGGGATGATGGTCGTCAGGAACGTCACCCATCCGCTTGTTTCTTGAGCGGGCTCAACCTTTACGTCTGTCTTTTTCAAAGCATTAAATATCTGGTCTGCTCCCTTTCCTTCAGGAACATGACTCAAGAAGTATTGATCTTTGTCGTAGTTTTTCAGCTGTCCTTTTACCTCATAAACACCTCTGACAGGCTGAACCGATACGCTATCAACTTTCCCGTCATCCAGATTTTTGATAAACGTACTGTACGACATATTTTCTGTTTTCGGATTTGAGGTCTGGAAGTAGCTCACAACCCCGATTACTACTAATAAAATAAGTAAATAAAAAATGGTATTACGGAAGACCCGATTCATTCCTTACCTCCTCCCACAGTAAGCACAACTATGTTCAATAGTACCATAGAAAAACATTCCAATACAAACAATAACCACCTCGGAAGCAGGATGCCGATCAGCTTTCATAAACTGCCGGTTTTAACACTCCGATATAAGGCAGATTGCGATAGCGCTCAGCATAATCAAGTCCGTAACCCACTACAAACGCGTCGGGGACTTCAAAGCCTACAAAGTCTGCTTTAATGTCCGCTTTTCTTCCACTCGGTTTATCCAAAAGGGTAACAATCTTAATTGATTTTGCTTTACGGTATCGGAAGAGCTCTACTAGATAACTTAAGGTTAACCCACTGTCGATGATATCTTCAATAATTAAGATGTCCCGGCCCTCTACAGATGTATCCAAATCTTTGATGATTTTTACTTCTCCAGAAGAAACCGTGGAATTTCCGTAGCTTGATACATCCATGAAATCCATTTCCAAATATGTATCAATATGCTTGATAAGATCCGCCATAAAAGGAAGCGCTCCTTTTAACACACCGATTGCCAGCGGAAATGTATCTTGATACTCGCTCGTTAAGCCTGCGCCTAACTCTTTTACTTTCTCTTGTATCTCTTCCTCTGAGATCAGTACTTTCTCGATATCATGTTTCATCATGATTTTGCTTGCCCCCTACACTTTTCATGCTGTCTATATTGTAATACAATGCGGTTGCTGTTTGGAATCACAAGATCTTCAAAAATTGATTTTTTCAAGCCCGGTATCCAGATAATTTCACCGCTTGCATCTGTCACAATCGGCCAGTTGTCTCTTTCTCGGAGAGGCAATTTCTTATCAATAAATATATCCTTTACCTTTTTCGAGCCGTTCATCCCTTTTAGTTTGATCCGGTCTCCAGCTTTTCTTGTCCGAATCGTTAAGGGAAATCGCACCTTTTTTTCACTTGTAATAAAAACAGCATTCCCATGTTCTTCAGGCGATTCCGCATAACGCTTTGCCTCTATCAGAAATCCATTGGGGAGCACTGCCGTTTCATCAGCAGCTCCGCTTATTTGGTATTCAAAGGGAACATTTTTGCACTGCCATTGTTCAAATGTAAACAAACATGTCTGATAAGATTTGACCACCCTCAATCCTTTCGGAAAATCCAATACTCCTGAAGGACTGCCCTTTTCCGCCCAATCGAGAAATTGCTGAATGTGATGAGCTGAAAAGGATGATGGAACGTTTTCATAAAGATAGTTTAATATTAGTTGAACTCCTCTTCTTTGTAAAGGCATCGGGAGGGCAAGCAATAGAGAGGTATTGATTTCAACTGATGTATTAGACTGGCTTGTGATTACTTTATTCATTTCGTCTTTCGTTAATGACTGTAAGAAATGCTCATCTTCCGTCAGTGCCTCGCTTACTTTCTGAAATCTTTTATGCACATCCGGGGACTCCTGTTTCAAAAACGGGAGCACTGTTTTTCTAAATCTGTTTCTTGTGTAGTCATCTTTGGCGTTGCTTTCATCCGTCCGGTAGCTCAAGCCGTTTTCACGGCAATATTGAAGGATCTCTTCCTTTGTAATGGTTAAGAACGGCCTGATGATCCGCCCCGTCGCAAAACGTCTGACCGGCTGCATTCCCGCAAGTCCCGCTCCAAGCGTGCCCTTAGCCAGTCTCATAAGCATCGTTTCAATCTGGTCATCACCATGATGCGCAAGCGCCAGATAGTCCGCTTGATACTTCGACATGATGTCCTCAAAAAACTGATAGCGGCAATCACGTGCTGCAGCCTGCTTATTAAGAGCTTTTTCCTGTGCATAGGCAGTTACATTGATTTGGGCTGTTTCGCACGCGAGCTGTTCAGCCTTGCAATAAGCTTGGACAAAACGCATGTCCTCCTCGGATTCAGCGCCCCTGAACCGATGGTCAACGTGGGCCGCAATCATATTCACTGAACGGCCGTATAACGTATGCAGCGCGTGAAGAAGAGCCATTGAGTCCGGACCGCCAGAAACGCCTACAATGATTGTCGCCCCTTTTAACGCAAGATTGTGTTTGTTAAAAAAATCTTTGACACTTTTCACAATGTCCTCCTCGCAATGAGCAGGTATTTTAAAGATATTCATATCCTATCACTTTCAATCCTTCCAAGCAAAGAAGAAGCATAGGCTTTGCAGATTGTTCCATTCAGATTAAGAAAAAGATAATGTAGGCGAAATAAAACGCTAAAACACTGATCACGATAAGCGTTGTTTCAAATAACCCTCCCGACTTAGCCGCTTTCTGTTTAGGGGTATATCGCGTCTTCGTTACTTTCCCTTGACGCGGTTTTTGCTGTCTTTGTCTTGTGACAGGCTGCGGCGGTGCTTTTGCAGCTTGTTTTCCCTGTACTGCCTTTTGCCCTGCATCGAGCATATCCTTCTTCATTTCTTCTGCGGATTGGTAATCTCCGTTCAATGCTGAAAAAAGCACTTTTTTGTACTTTTGCAGCAATGTGTTTCCTTCGATTAGAGACCTAAGCTGTTCCTTAGGCTGGTTTGTTTTCTTGAATTCTTTTTTATGCACGCTGTTGATCATAATCATGGCAACTGCGAACAGATCGTAGGAGGGCTCAGCTTTTCTTGTTCCATACCCCCAATAGCCCCTGTCGTAAAACTCGGTATACTCTTTTATCGCCCGGCCTTCCTTTGTTGTGCCGCCTACATCAATGCATCGGATTCTTGCGGGCGGACCGGTTACGATCAGATTATCAGGTTTAAGATCGCCGAATATCCATCCTTGCTGGTGAAGCACCGATAAGCTGGATAACAGCTGAATCATCAATACCGGTATCCATTCTGCTCCTTTATCACTGATATAATTCAAAAGCAGCGGCCCTTTTATGTATTCCATTGCATAAAATGAAACCTTTGTATTGGTACTGAGGATATAGGCATCATCTGTATCAAAAAAAGAAGGCCCCATCGTAACGGACTGGGCCTTTGAGAAAGATTTCAAGACATTCACTTCAGAAGTAATAGACAAGCTGTCATCACTCACCTTTAAGGCAACATGTCCATCTGATGCTTCTGCCAAATACACAATTCCATTGGCCCCTTTTCCAAGCTGTTTACGCAATGTATAAGCGTTTCCGTTCCACTTGCCTTTGATTGTCATACCCGGCTTAAGGCTACATGCCAAACTCGTCAAAGCGTCGTTCATCATCTGCCAGCATGCTCCTTCTTGAGCGAATTTTTTCAAACTGCAGTGTCGCTTCGCGTATCGCCGGACCTGTTGGGGTGATGCCCCCTGTAGACAGCTTTGCAAAGAGCGTGGAAAGAGATTGCAGCTTCGGTGTCCAGTTCAGCACAAGCTCAACCTCTTGGTTTTTCCCGGGAAATATACACATCGCAAATTCGTTATTCCCGATTCGGGAATTGAGGCTGACAGACAAATCAATCAACGCCTCTTTTACAGTTGGAAGCTTAGGCGCCATACTTGCACTTGTATCAACAAGAACCAAAACCTGAAGATGAACCGTTTCTCCAAGCTCGTCTACCACTTCCATGACTTCACCGCGTTTTTCCGGTGAAAGCTCCTCCATCTCCACATTCTTTCCGAGGATTTGTTTCAGCTCTTGATTGACTACACCTTGTAAGGTTTGCGTCATCGCTTTTTTTGTTACCATTTGCACGGTATGTGAAAGCTGAGATGCATAAACGACTTGATGCACGCCGCCTCCGGCAAGCGCAATCCCTTCGACTTCCTTCATCGCTTCAGGATCAATTTGGTTTTCTTCCATTATACCAATGACGTTTACCGTAATCCCCTGTTCTTTAGCATAAGCAGCCATTGCAAGCGGGTCTTCCCCATGATTCGAGCAGCCATCCGTTATCAGCAAAATTTGATTTAAATGTCCGTTATTCACATTCATTCCTCCATGGAGAATACGAGGATTCTCAGATTCATATATTCCCATCTTCGCCAGAAGAAATTTGATTTATACGAAAGCGTTATGAAATTTCTTGTTTGTTTTGAAAAATGGCCGGAACAGGAATGGATGCCCACTTCGGTGTATTGTGGTCAATCCGGACGACAACAACTGTCATATCATCCTCAATTTGGCCGGATCTCGTGCGAATGACTTCCTCCATGAGCAAATCGGCAATCTCCTGCGGGTCATCTGTTTTTAATCCCTTCATTTTGCGTTTCATCCATAAATCATGATTTTCCACATGCTTAGGGCCCTCAAAAATGCCGTCACTCATCATAATCAAGAGGTCGCCCGCTTTCAGCTGCTCACTCACAACCTCCACATCGAATTCATTAATAATACCGATTGGCAGATTGCTCGCTTGAACTTTCATTACCTGGTCGCCCCGTTTGATAAAGCTAGGCGTCGAACCGACCTTCAAAAATTTACAGCTGGCATCTTGAAGATCGATAATAGATAGGTCAAGCGTGGAATATATCTCGTCAGTTGTCCTTAGGGACAGTATGCTGTTGATCGTTTTAATTGCTATTTTTTCATCAATGCCGGATTCAAGGATTTTCTCAAGAAGCTTGATCGTTTCATTGCTTTCGAAGTGCGCCCTTGCACCATTGCCCATACCGTCACTAATTGCCGCAGCATATTTTCTGGCCCCAAGCTCTATCATGCTGTAGCTGTCGCCGGAGACAAGGCCGCCGCCCTTCGCAGCGTGAGCGGCACCTGTAGATACCCTGTATGATTTTGTTGATCCAAAGGCTACATGACTGTACACATTTGGATGCGGGGAGTGCTGTTCGGCTTTCACAAGAATTTGTTCTTCCAAAATATCAGAAAGCATAGGGGCAATAATTTTTTCACTTTCTCCATGTCCGCTGAACGGAATGGTCATTTCAATATCGATGTTTCCTTGCTCAAGACTATAGATCTCCACATGCTGAATCTCGATTCCGAAATGCTGAAGCGCCTCTATGATTTGTTCTTCCTGCAGAAAGTGCTGTTCTCGCTCTCTTTTTATTTCCCGAGAAAAGTCTGCCATGACTTCAGAAACACCTAAAAGCTGTTCAGCAACTAAACGTCTGCTGTCCTGCACTTTTTTCTTAAGTGTCAAATGGGCATGGTGATGTGCTAGTTCGTCCTCAATCAGCTCTTCAACCTGCTTTGATTTAGAACAATACTGATGAAACTCTTTTTTCAGCCTTCGGTTTGATGCATATTCTTTTTCTTCTGTTTCAAGCATAACTTGTTTCATTAAGTCATATGTTTTATCAAAGTTCTGTACCCAGCACCTGTTTTTCTTGTAACACGTCTGGCAGGAATGCTCTGTGATTTTGCTTAAAAACAGATCAACTTCGCTGTCATCTTCCGGTTCGTCTGATGCTTGATAAAAGGTGGCAAAGCTTTCAGACAGCGCATGGAATACATTGGAGAACTGGTCTACCTTTTGAGCAGTGACATCTCTGATTTTCCTTGCATATTGCTGCTGCTCCTGAAGATGCTCTACAGTTCCCGGAATATATCTCGCCACTTTCTTTGTAATTGATTGAGGTGTAAGCAAAAACAGGCCGACTGCGATTAATGACTCATAGAGTGTTGTCATCAGACCGGCAGAGCCTTCACCATATAAAGAAATAAGAAGTGATCCAACGATCAGCCCGATTGCTGCGCCCGCTTTTTTCCCTTCCTTCAGCAAACCGCCTAATAAACCGGAAAAAGCGAGCAGACTCATTTGATAGAGATTTCCGATATTCGCCAAACCAAGAATCAGACCTGTCACGACACCAACAGTACAGCCAATGCTTGCACCGCCAATAAAGGAAAAACTCAACACAACATAACGTGCCAATATATGTTCTGCCTGCATACCTTGGTAGGACAAGCCGGCAAGCCCTGTCAGAACGGAAGCAATTAGGATCATAAAGCAAATAATTTCTTCTATTTTCAATGATTGTTTAACTTTTTTCACGGTAAAAATCGGAAGGCTCTGAAGGAAAATCAGCGTCAAAATAAAGGATAGTCCAGCTTCAACCACAGCCATTACATAATCATAGGTTGTAAACACGCCATTTTGAGCGTACACAAATCCGGCTCTTGCTGCAGCCATGGAGAAAAACACGACAATCGGGAGTGCTTTCACGCGATCGTCGGTGATGAAGGCGGCCACTTTAGAACATACGAAGAATGCCAGCAAAGCCGCTAGTATGAGCAATGAGTGCTTCGGAGAAATGGTCAGCGCACCCGCAAGCACAGCCAGCACCGCATAAAGCGCCTTGTCTCTTCTGATAAGAAGCATCGCTCCAAAGAAAGGAAGTGCGAAAGGAAGCACCTCGGATAATATGAAAGCACGTCCAAGCAAAAATCCAATGACGACATAAATGAACCCTTTATAGAAAAACAGTGAATGCAAATGATGAGTCACTAGCTTCGCGCCCCTGTTAAAAAACGATTGGAGTTTTTCCAAAGCTTGTCCCGCCATTGGCCCGTTCACTCTTCTTTCTGCTTTTTCCATTCCTCTCATCTCCCACCTGTTATATTCGTTGCCTGTCATTATAGCGAAAGCACAGATAGGATTTTGTCAAAAGAAGGGAACAAGACCAAAGAAGTCTTCGACGGTTTCTGCCTAGATATTCGTTTATCAAAAGAATATCCGGAATGTTGTCTAAAAATGAAAAAAATCGGTTTCTGTATCAGAAACCGATTTTCTTAGGATGACCCGTACGGGATTCGAACCCGTGTTACCGCCGTGAAAGGGCGGTGTCTTAACCGCTTGACCAACGGGCCAAACAAATATGGTAGCGGCGGAGGGGATCGAACCCCCGACCTCACGGGTATGAACCGTACGCTCTAGCCAGCTGAGCTACACCGCCATATTGTTTTATGCTTCTAAGCACAAGTTATATAATACAAAGGTTTGTCCTTTTCGTCAACAGAAACTTTAATGTTATAATTTTCTGATTTTTAAAGCGGGGGCGAATTATAAAAAAGCATCCGTCGGGATGAACGGATGCTTCATTTATTTATAGAAAGCAGCAAGTTATCCTCTTCTTGCTCCGCGCCCTCCACGTTTTGATTCCGTATTGCGTTTTAAAGATGACAAGCGATCTTCGCTGTCTTTTAAAAACTTATTCATTTTCTGTTCAAAAGATTCTTTCGGACGGAAATCATTTCTAGGTCTGGCTTGCGGACGGTCTTTAGCTTTTTTAATAGATAAACCAATTTTCCCGTCTTTTTCAACGTTGATGACTTTCACTTCAACTTGGTCGCCGACTTTTAAGTGATCGTTAATGTCTTTGACATAGTTATCAGCTACCTCACTGATGTGAACGAGACCGGTTGAGCCTCCAGGCAATTCAACAAATGCTCCAAAATTTGTAATACCTGTAATTTTCCCTTGCAACTTGCTGCCAACTTCAATCGACATAAAAAAAGTGCTCCTCCTTAGGCTTATAAAAAGATCGTTTGCTTAATTATACCTAAATAAAAATTTAAGTGTCAACAAGGCTACTTGCTCTTCTTCTCCACATTGAAGATAATTTCTCCGTCTCCGGACATGAATAAGTCCCGTCTGGCAAGCTCTGTGACGTAATCCTCATCCTTCAATTTGGATATTTCTTCTTTTAAATCCTCTTGTTTTGTCTTTAAACTTTTTAGTTCTTTTTCAAGCTGTTCTTTCTTTTCTTCTTTTGCGCTAAGGGAAGATGTTTGGGACCATACAGAGCTCGCCAGCACTATTGCCGTCAGAAATACTAGGGCGCCGAATACAGTCAACCGCCTGTACAGCCCTTTGCGTCTTCTTTTCTTCAGCTGATTTTGCCGCTCTACCTGTTCTTTATAGTCATTTTGTATTTCAGTTATCGTTCGTTCCCTGGAAAAATTCAAACCAGACGGTCCTCCTTTCATCTCTTCAAAAAACGTGTAATGGTCGTTCTTATGGTTATCAATAGTTTCTTCTTCTTTTTAAGAAATCCTGCACCTTTTTCTAAATAACGTCTCATAGTTAGACGTATTTTTTCAGGAAGAAGTTTCAAACATTGTTTTGCGATAAAACGGATCGGAAAACACAGAACCATAAATATTTTATATAGACACAACAAAAGAAAAACGATTAGGCGGTATGTTTTCTTTAATAAAAACGCCGCTAGCCAAATAATCGCTCCGCATGTCCACAAAATAGGACGAAATAACACGTGCTGAATAAGTTTTTTGAAGAATTGATAAACAGAAACTGCAAGGTAAATGACGAATTTCAGTGTTTTTATATAGATTCGCTTGCAAAGGCTCTGATACGTCGCAATGCCCAGCAGAACCGCTAAAAAGATATACAGCCTGAATTCTCCCTCATTTACACTAAGCAAGACATAAAAGAAAAGCAGCCCCTGCACAATCCAGAAAAGAATATCATGAATAAATAATAGCCATCTGGCAGTTTTGGCACGAATGACAAAGAGCCGGTATGTATCAAGCGACGCGCTAAGCCAGAGACCCATACCGGACATCGCCAGCATTGTATAAAATTGTGTCGTCAGCGTCATTTAAACAACTTGCTAAAAAACCCTTTAGCTTTATCCCCTTGTTGTTCGTCTAAGTACACTAAATCAAATACCCTGCCTTTAATAGATACAATCCCTTTTTCCACATCTAAATTTTTCATCTGCAGGTTTTGGCCTCTGACTGAGAGCATTCCCATCACCGTTTCCAGCAGGAACTCTTCATTATCAAAGCTCTCCACATGCTTAACCCCTGAAATATCTAAATGCTTCCGGCCTTTCATTGTCACATCGTGCTGTTCCGGAACAGACGAAGAACCGTTTTGATCATAATATGAATTCATCTATTCAGCCCCCATATCCTCGATACTTTTAGCATTATTACTGCATTGTATGAGGCGGGGGATATTTTTAGAACAAGCCTATTCGCCGAGTTTTTCTTCTTTTAGAATCGTATACATGTTTGCAGCTTCTTCTTTTTTCGTCGTGTCCTTCAACTCATTTACTTGAACCGTTACAAGCTTTTGGCCGAAGCGGACCTTTAATTCATCTCCGGCTTTCACGTCAGAGCTTGCTTTTGCCTGGTTTCCGTTAATAGAGATTCGTCCTTGGTCAGCTACTTCCTTTGCTAGTGTACGTCGCTTAATCAGCCGTGATACTTTCAAAAATTTATCTAATCTCATATTTATGATCTCCTCTCAGTTTCTTTTGCTTCATTCCACAGTTTATCCATGTCCTCAAGAGACATATCGGCCAGCTCGATTTCTTGTTCCTTCGCTGTTTTCTCAATATACGAGAACCGTCTCCTGAATTTGTCATTGGTCATCGCCAGTGCTTCCTCCGGTTCTATTTTGTAGAAGCGGGCTGCATTCACCAGTGCGAACAACACGTCGCCAAACTCGGCCTTGAGATTGTGTTCATGAGGCTCTTCAGAAATCTCAGCAGAAAATTCCTTCATTTCCTCGCTTACCTTTTCCCAAATATCACTGACGTCTTCCCAGTCAAAACCTACTTTTGCTGCTTTTTTCTGCAGTTTAGCGGCTTTCGAAAGAGCTGGAAGGGTCTTCGGCACGCTGTCTAATAAGGATGCTTCCGATGTATTTTTTTCGGCTTTTTTTATGTCTTCCCAATTTGCCAAAACATCGTTTTCATCCTGAACCTTAACATCTTTAAACACATGGGGATGCCTTCGGACCATTTTTTCACTGATTCCTTTTATGACATCATCAATTGTGAAGTAACCTTCGTCTTCACCGATTTGCGCGTGAAGTAAGACCTGAAGCAAAACGTCGCCAAGCTCTTCGATCATATGGTCTGTGTCTTCTTCGTCAATTGCTTCGAGAAGTTCATAACACTCTTCAATCATGTACTGTTTTAATGACTGATGAGTCTGCTTTTTATCCCACGGACATCCATTAGGCCCGCGAAGCTCTCTAATGATGCTTCGGAACGCGGAGAATTCGTGATAAAGCAGCTTCTCTTCTTTAATCGGCGGAATATACACACTTGTTAAGTTATTCAAGGCGACATTGCGGTCCAGCTCAAATAAAGGCACTGTCTGGATCTCCTCGTCACGGCTTCCTGCTGCAGTCACAATCACAACCTCATAATCATCAGGCAGCTTCTCCATCAATGTCAGCTTGACTTCAGAAGCCGTCATTTGGTCGTAAACCTGACAAATGATCAGGTGATGTCTGAGCTCAAGCTCATCCGCAGACAATGTGCCGGCATCCACAAATTGAAAGCCTTCAATCGGGTCAATTTGCAGGGCGTTAAATGTGGCATCAAGAAAACTTTGTCCTCCTGCGACTTTTACTTGCACGTTTTTCTCTTCCTGCCGATCCGTCAGCAGCTGTACTGTTTTTTCCGCAACAAAAGGGTGTCCCGGCACAGCATAAACCACGTCCTCTTCCTGCGCCGCTTCAAAGAGGATATCAGCAATTTCTTCATATACGGCATCGAATTGGTCGTGTTTCTCATATATATCGTCAAAAAAAAGGATGTTCTTCGTATCTTTTTCAAGCTCCTGAATTAAGGGATGATCCTTGGTTCTGACATACAGCGTATCTGCCTTCGTCAGCAGCTTATGTATGCCAATTGTCAATTGGTCCATGTCTCCGGCACCAAGTCCGACAACTGTAATATTACCCGCCATTTTGTTCTCTCCTTCTCCTGATTTTGCTTAACTTACTGCCAAAAGGCACACTGTTCAGCTCTTCATCTGTAAATATTCCCAACTTCATCATACAACAAATAAACGCCGCGCCACCAATGGCGACAGCAGACAGACTTTCAATCGCAGCCGCTCCTCTTCCTGTTGCAGGAATCAAGAAAGTCCAGAGACGCATATATACAAGCAAGACAGCCGACATCAAAAGGGCGGATCCAATGATCGGAATCGTAACGCCTCTCAGCTTACCGAGCCATTCCTTTTGCCGAAGCAGATACAAGTTAAGAGCGGCGACAGCCGCAAAAGAAGCCGCTGTCGCAAGTGATGCACCTTCAATCCCATAGCGCGGAACCAAAAGAGTATTTAACACCCATTTCACTGCCACACCTGCGCCCACCGCTATCGCAGGAAAAACTGTGTATCCCGCGCCTTGCAAAACTGCGGCTGCCGTGACCGCCAAGGATGCAAACAAAATGGAGCAGCTAAATACTTGTAACGCAGCTGTCCCTTCACCATTTTGAAACAGCATGATGTTGACCGGCTCAAGAATGCAAATCAATCCAACCGACGCGCCTGTACCCAGCACAAGACACAATTTTAAAGATGACGCGGCTTTTTCTTTCATGATCTTAAGCTCTTTGTTCTTTACGGCCTTGGAAATATACGGAACGAGTGATGTCGCTATGCTCACCGCGAAAACCGAACCGAGCTGCAGCAAAGGCTGCCCCCGATCATAAATCCCCTTTAGGCGTTTTGCTTCTTCGCTTGCCTCACCGCCCGAAAGCAAAGCATATAAATTCAACGCATCGACAAGCTGGATCAACAAAAGGAGCAAACTGCTTATACAAATGGTAATAGAATATAAAAGCAGTTTTTTTACCAATTCTTTTGTTGTTATGACATTTTCATTTTGGCTACCCGTTTGTTTGCCTCTTTTCATTTTGAACCAAAAAAATCCAAGTATGATCAATGCAACTAAACTTCCGGCAAGAGACCCGGAAGCGGCTGCCGCTCCGACAGTATAAAGCGAGGCTCCCTTTTTGACGAGCCAAAATGATAAGCCCAGAAGTACCGCAACCCGCAGTAACTGCTCTGTCATCTGCGATAAGGCTGAAGGGAGCATGTCGTGCCGCCCTTGAAAACCGCCTCTAAGCAACGCGACAAACGGGAACAGCAAAAATGAAAACGCAGTCACTTGAATTAACACGGCGAGATGTGAATCTCCCATAAAAAGTGCGATTAGAGCAGCACCCATATATAAGCAAAGAAATAATAAAATACCGATTAAAGATAAAAACAACGCTGATATTTTTAATATGGTGTGATGGCTTTTTTCACTATAATCATTCATCAGTTTCGAAATAATGACCGGAAATCCTGATGTTGACAGCATGACCGCAATACCAAGAAAGGGATATACCTGCTGATATATATAAAATCCAACATCGCCGACAATGTTTTGAAACGGGACTCTGTAAACGGCGCTTAATATTTTTGAGATGACGCCTGCCAGAATTAAAACAACAGCCCCCTGCCAAATCCAATGCCGTTTGACGCCTATTGAATCGTCCATCCAAAAGCTCCTTCCCAACGTCAGGGACAATACGGTTCACGTATTGCCGCGGCACAAATAAAAACGAGGTTATTATACCACATCCCAACCCTCGGAATCCTTTCTGGGCATGCACGAAAAAAGAACAGCGTCCCCAGGAGAGCTGTTCTTTTCATACCTATTTTCGATAAAAGGAATAAGACCTACTGTTCCATTTGTCGCGCCAAAAATCCAGCTGCTGTCTCAACGGCTTTATGCTCTACTTCGCCCATTGTCTGATCCTTTGAAAAAATAATCACGGCGCCTATCGGATCACCATTCGCCACAATCGGGCAGACAGTGTAAGAATTCATGTCCTCATCTATGCCATTAACAAGCTGTACTGTTTTAGCATCACTCTCAAGCACGGAACTGCGCTGATCCATTGTTTTTTCCAGCATTTCACTGATCGGCTTGTTTAAGTAGTCTTTTTTCGAGCTGCCGGACACGGAAATATAGACATCACGGTCACAAATCAGTACTGAATGTCCGAGACTGTCATAAAGCGCGTCTGCATACTCCTTTGCAAAGTCTCCAAGCTCACTGATCGGAGAGTACTTTTTCAAAATGACTTCTCCGTCACGATCTACAAAAATCTCAAGCGGATCGCCTTCCCTGATTCTCAGAGTTCTGCGAATTTCTTTAGGAATCACGACCCGACCTAAGTCATCAATACGACGTACGATACCGGTTGCTTTCATCTCTGGTGCCTCTCTTTCATTTGATGGTATATACATGTGGGAAAGACCTAAAGCAGTTACTTTATGTACCTTCCGCCTCGCTTGAAATTAGTATCCGTCACATCAAATGTAATATACACCAGAGAGTAACAAAATTTACGTTGAAGAAATGGTTTGCTTTTTCACATTTTTTAAGCCTTTCAGCATGCCCAGCACGGTTTCGAGCCATTCATCGGCACTGCGGCCTTTCGTCTGTATGGAAATTTTGAGTTTTTTTCCTTCCATTCCCAGTCCGATTTGTCTGCCATATTTATTGCCGAGCTCAAACAGCTTCTGTCCGTCAATTTCAGCACTTGCTTCTTCAGAAATCGTCAATCTGACAGCATCTTTATCCTGCTTAATCAGCTCAACACGTTCATGTTTCGCATGAACCTTCATTTCTGCAACAGTAAACAAGTATTCAACTTCTTTTGGATAGTTTCCAAATCGGTCGATCATTTCGTCTTGAAGTTCATTCTTTTCTTCGATTGTAGCCACAGACCTGAAGCGTTTATACATATCAATCTTCTGTTTTCCGTCTTGAATATAAGTTTCAGGAATATAGGCATCAAGCTCGACATCAATTTCTGTTTCAAACTTCTCCGTTTTCGCTGTGTCTCCTTTACGCTCTTCAATGGCCTCCTTCAGCATTTGTGAATAGAGGTCAAATCCGACCGAGTCGATGAAGCCGTGCTGCTGGGCGCCGAGAAGATTCCCGGCTCCGCGAATCGTTAAGTCACGCATTGCGATTTTAAAACCGGAACCAAGCTCTGTGAATTCTTTAATGGCCTGCAGCCTTTTTTCAGCAACTTCTGTCAGTACTTTATCGCGGCGGTACGTAAAGTACGCATACGCCACACGATTAGAACGGCCGACACGCCCCCGCAGCTGATAAAGCTGAGAAAGTCCCATTTTGTCGGCGTCAAATACAATCAGCGTATTGACGTTCGGGATGTCTACGCCGGTTTCAATAATGGTTGTGCTAACGAGAACGTCTGATTCTCCTTCAAGAAAACTTAGCATAACGGTTTCTAGTTCGTTTTCTGTCATTTTCCCATGCGCATACGCTACCTTAGCGTCAGGGACAAGCATAGAGATCTCATCCGCTTTCCGCTCAATATCCTCTACCCGGTTGTACAAGAAATAGACCTGGCCTCCACGCGCAAGCTCACGTTCAATCGCCTCTCTGACAAGGGCGCCGTTGTATTCCACAACATACGTCTGTACGGGGAAGCGGTTTTCCGGCGGAGTCTCAATGACTGAAAGATCCCTTACGCCAAGCATAGACATATGCAGCGTACGCGGAATAGGCGTCGCGGTTAATGTTAATACATCCACATTGGCTTTGATCTGCTTGATCTTTTCTTTATGGGTTACACCGAAACGCTGCTCTTCATCAATGATGAGGAGCCCTAAGTCTTTATAAACGACATCTTTGGATAGCAGCCGGTGCGTTCCGATGACGATATCAACAGTACCGTTTTTCAATCCTTTGAGCGTTTCGTTCGCTTCTTTCCTCGTTCTAAATCTGCTGAGCAGGCCGATATTAATCGGATAGTCCTGGAAGCGCTCAGTAATGGTTTCATAGTGCTGCTGTGCCAAAATTGTTGTCGGAACAAGCAGCGCTACCTGCTTTCCGTCACTTATCGCCTTAAATGCAGCACGTATAGCAACCTCTGTTTTTCCATAGCCCACATCTCCGCATAGCAAGCGGTCCATCGGACGTTCTCGTTCCATGTCCTTTTTGATTTCGTGAATGGAACGGAGCTGATCCTCAGTCTCTTGATAAGGGAACGCCGATTCAAATTCCCGCTGCATCTCCTGATCAGGAGTAAACGCATAGCCTTTGCTCGCTTCTCTTTCGGCATAAAGCTTAATTAAGTCATCCGCAATATCCTGAACCGATGTCTCTACTTTTTTCTTGACCCGCTTCCATTCGCTTCCGCCTAATTTATACAGCTTCGGCTCTTTTCCTTCGGAGCCAACATACTTTTGCACTTGGTCAATTTGCTCGACAGGTACGTATAGCTTGTCGCTTCCCTGATAATGAATGTTTAAATAGTCTTTGTGGATCCCATTGATTTCAAGGGTTTCAATCCCCAAATACTTTCCGATCCCGTGATTAATATGAACGACATAATCACCGATTTGAAGCTCGGAATAGCTCTTGATGCGCTCCGCATTTGTAAGCTTCTGTTTACGAGGCTTCTTTTTCACACGGTTTTTGAACAGTTCTTCTTCTGTAATAACAGCAAGCTTCATTAACGGTAGCTCAAATCCCGATTGCAGCTCACCTTCCATGATATAGACCTGTCCCTGAACAAGCGCTTTTTTGCTGTCCGTCACGGCGGCTTCGATTTCATAATCAGCCAGCACAGAAGATAACCTCTGTGTACGTTCCTTGTTTGCACCTAAGAATACAACGGTGAAGTTTGATTTTTTAAAGCGTTCCATTTCACCCGCAAGCACGTTCATTTGGCCATGAAAACTCTGCATTTGTCTGCTTGACACATTGACGATATTTTGCGGGCTCGTATGCTGTACATGCCGCAAAAATAAAGAATAGTACAGCAGAGACCGTTTTTGCTCAGATACTATTTTTTGGAAGTCGAATGACAAACTGATGTCATGCAAAATCTTCCCTTCCTCAAGAAGGTTTGTTATGAACTCCGCTTCTTCTTTTTGAAGCTGCTCTTCCATCTCATGAATTCGGCTGACTTCATCTAAAATCAGAAGTGTGTTATCAGGTGTATAATCTAGTAAACTAGCAGGATTTTCATAGAAGTATGAGAGATACTTCACCAGTTCCTGATCTGTCTGACCTTCAGACAAGCGTTCTTTGTCATGAGAAATATTCGTATGAAGAATTTCTTTTTGCTTGTCGTTCTTTAATTTTTTTAGGCTTGCGGCAAGGCCTTTATCAAGTTTCTCCATCGCCCGAACTTTTTCTTCAGATCTGATAATCAGTTCCTTAGCAGGGCCAACATTGATAGAGGTAAGGGTCTCAATTGACCGCTGATCATCTGAGTTAAAGCTGCGGATTGAATCCACTTCGGTGTCAAAAAGTTCAATTCTCACCGGATGCTCTGAAGTCAGCGGGTATATGTCAATGATTCCTCCGCGAATGCTGAATTCCCCGGGTGCAGACACCATATCAGACCGCTCATATCCTACCTCTACCAGCCGTGATGCGAGCTGATCAGGTTCGATATCATGGCCAACTTGAATGAGCATTTGACTGTTTTTCCACACCTCTACAGGCGGCAGCATTCTTCTGATTGCAGCTACAGGAGCAACGACAATTGGCGCTTCTCCATTCGTTAATCTATTAATGACATCTAATCGCTGCGCCCGCAATTCGGGGCTTGCGACTGCTATTTCTGATGAAATGAGTTCATTGACGGGGTACAAAAGGACAGATCGATCCCCTAGGAGTACAGTCAGATCATCCGTTACTTTCTGGGCTTGATATAAATTATGGGTGATTAGAAAGATAGGCTTATTCGTTTCATTAGCCAAGGCAGAAGTAAAAACAGAACGCGCGGAACCCGACAGACCCGCGAGCAGCTGTTCCTTCAGCCCCTCGTGTAAACCGTTGATGATGGATTTAAAGTCATCGCTTTCTTTTATAAAGGTTTGAATGTTGTCCATATGGCCCCTCCTCTCTGTTTCCTGTGAGAACAGAAAAACGCTTTGGTCTAGTATCTACACCAAAGCTTTTTATTGAATAAATGTGTGATGTTCGTGGTAATGCGGATTTCGGTCAAGCGCCTCTTGGCAATCTTCACATATTGTCAAAACTTGAACATCTCCATTTTCTTTATAAGAAATCATATCGTTTCTTTCTTCGTTTGTTAAGTGCTGAAAACCGAGTGAGTCAGTCGATACCATGGAAGATTCGAGACTGCCTACTTTCACTCCGCAATGACGGCAATAATAATGCAAAGCCATACAAGGGACCTCCTGATGAAAAAGTTATTTTGGTGTAGTATGGGCTTTGTTGATTCATTTTATACCTTTGCGTTAAATTCGTTCATGACTTCTAAAAACGGCTTGCTCAGAGAAGCTTCACAAGCCTTCACAGATTTTTCGATCGCTTCACCTATATCAGGTGCCTCCTCCTTGGTGAAGGAGCCTAACACATAGTCAACGACCTTCATACCGTTTACAGGCCGGCCGATTCCGATGCGAATGCGGTCAAACTCGGATGTTCCAAGATGCTGGATCAATGATTTGATGCCATTGTGCCCTCCGGCGCTTCCTTTTGTTCTTAAACGGATCTTGCCAGCCGGAAGATCAAGATCGTCGTAAATGACTGTTAAATCTTCGTTTTCGACATCATAATAGTCCATTAAAGGCCGCAAACATTCTCCTGATAAATTCATATATGTAAGCGGTTTAACAAGTAGAACCTTTTTGCCGGAAACAAATCCAGTTCCGTATAATCCATTAAATTTATTTTGATTCAGCTCAATATTCCATTCCTTCGCAAGCTGATCTATCACCATAAATCCGACATTATGCCGTGTGTTTTCATAGTTTTTCCCCGGGTTTCCGAGACCGGCAATCACAAGCATGGCGAATCCTCCCTTAGTCACATAAACTCCCGTCTGCATAGCGGGCTATAATTCTTCTCATTCTAGCACAAAAGACGTAACCGCGGGAGGGTTACGCCTTAAGCTATTAATGTTCTTTGTTTTCACCTTCAGGCTGAGCATCGGCAGATTCCTCTTCATCTATCTCAGCTGCTTCCTGTTGCTGCGGAGGAAGGATAGAAGCTACGACCTCATCTGATTCTTGATTAAAGGCGTAGTCACCGTCAGCAGCCAGATCCGCAATAGTGAGTACCTCATTTACATCAAGGTTTGAAATATCAGCCTCAATCGTTTGCGGAATGGCTTTTGGCTTTGCCTTTACAGTAAGTGCATGCAGCGGCTGCTGCAATACGCCTCCGTTTTTCACTCCGATGGCTTCTCCGGTCAAATAAATCGGAACTTCCACCTCAATGTCTTCACTCATATTGACCACTTGAAAGTCAGCGTGAGTGATTTCATTTTTCAGCGGGTCCGTTTGCAGGTCTGTCACCATGACAGAATGTTTTTCTCCGCTGACGTCAAGCGTGATGACTGTATTTTTACCTTCGTCCCTCAGCGTTTTAATCAGCTCCACACTGTCTAATGATACAGGTTTGTTTCCCGTGTCATTCCCATATATGATACCTGGAACATGTCCTGAAGTACGGATATTCCGAAGAGACGAACGAGTAAAATCCGTTCTTTCTTTTGCCGTTAAAGTTGCCATATTCAGCACCATCCTATAATCGTTTTATTGTCCTACTACAAACAATACCCATAACGATAAGGATTTAAACCTCAAAATTCGGTTTAGCTGAACAGATAGCTGACTGATTGCTGCTCATGAACACGAATAATGGCTTCAGCCAAAAGCGGTCCGACTGAAAGCTGCTTAAACCGTTCAATTTTCTTTTCTTCAGGAAGCTTAATGCTGTTTGTCACAACAAGCTCTTTGATTGTTGAATTATTAATACGTTCAACAGCAGGGCCTGATAGTACAGGGTGTGTGCAGCATGCATATACTTCTTTCGCTCCGTTTTCAACGAGCGCATTAGCAGCAAGTGTAATGGTACCTGCAGTATCGATAATGTCATCGATAAGGATAGCGGTCTTCCCTTCGATATTACCTACAATATTCATGACTTCCGCCACGTTTGGACGCGGACGGCGTTTATCGATTATCGCAATCGGCGCTTTTAGTCGGTCAGCCAGTTTGCGGGCGCGTGTCACACCGCCGTGGTCTGGTGAAACAATGACGATATCTTCAAGGTTTTTGCCTTCAAAATATTCTCCTAAAATCGGAACACCCATTAAGTGGTCAATCGGTATATCAAAGAATCCTTGAATTTGCGGCGCATGCAAGTCTAGCGCAATTACGCGAGTAGCACCGGCTGTTTCAAGCAGATTTGCGAAAAGTTTTGCTGTGATTGGCTCACGGGATCTTGCTTTTCTGTCTTGACGCGCATAACCATAATAAGGAATAACAATGTTAATCGTTTTTGCAGAAGCGCGTTTTAACGCATCTACCATAATTAACAGTTCCATAATATGCTCGTTAACGGGGGCACTTGTAGACTGGATGATATAACAGTCACATCCGCGAATACTTTCTTCGATATTAATTTGGACTTCCCCGTCACTAAATCTTGTGACAGAACATTTCCCTAATTGAACTCCAACTATATCTGCGATTTCTTTTGCAAGCTCTGGATTCGAATTCAAAGAAAAAATCTTTAAATTCTTATCTCCGTATTGATTAGACATGGATAAACCTCCGAATTTAGGATTATTTTTTATGAATATTTTTCACATAATCGTCTTTATTTACTTGTCTCGCTCTGGCAATAGCAAGCGCTTTTCCAGGTACATCTTCCGTAACAGTTGAACCCGCAGCAACATAAGCGCCTTCTCCGACTGTGACAGGGGCAACCAAGTTGGAATTGCAGCCGATAAACGCGCCGTCTTCAATTTTCGTCAAATATTTATTCTTTCCATCATAATTGACAGTTATTGAACCGCAGCCCAAGTTAACATCTGTGCCTACCTCAGCATCACCGACATAGCTTAAATGAGAAGCCTTGCTTCGGTCTCCGAATTGAGTCTTTTTGATTTCAACAAAATTTCCGATCTTCACTTCATTCCCGATGACAGAATCAGGTCTGATGTGAGCAAAAGGTCCTATGTTTACATCATTCCCCACTTGACTGTGATTGACTACCGATTGTTTAATCACCGTACGGCTGCCAATTGAACTATTCATAATCTCCGTATGAGGTCCGATAATCGTATCTTCTCCGATTTGCACCTCACCTTTAATCACAGTTCCAGGATAAATCACAGTATCGCTTCCGATAACAGCGTCAGGAGAAATATACGTGTTCATCGGGTCAATCAGCGTTACGCCATTTTGCATATGCCGTTTATTAATACGCTCTTTCATAAATTGTTCTGCCTGAGAAAGAGCGACTCTATCATTAACTCCGAGTGTTTCTTGGAAATTACCAGTCTGGTAAGCGGCAACAGTTTCGCCTTCGTTTTTAAGAATCTCTATGACATCCGGCAAATAATACTCACCTTGAGCATTATCATTAGACACCTGATCAATGGCCCGGAATAGCGCTTCATTGTCAAAACAATACGTACCGGTATTGATCTCAGTTACAAGACGTTCTTCTTCAGAGGCGTCCTTATGCTCAACAATTTTTTGAACCGCTCCGTTTTCGCTGCGAATAATACGTCCATATCCGGTTGGATCTTCTGCAACCGCAGTTAAAATCGTAGCTTTCGCTTCTCTTTGTGTATGTTCTTTCAGCATCTGTTCCATTGTCTCAGCTGTTAAAAGCGGCGTATCTCCGCAAATGACAATTGTGACGCCTTTTTCGTCAGCAAGAAATGGCTGTGCCTGTTTTACAGCATGAGCAGTGCCAAGCTGTTCTGCTTGAAGCGCATACTCGCTTTTATCACCAAGCTTCTTTTTCACTTCTTCCGCACCATGTCCGACAATCGTGACAAGCTTCGATAAAGATAACTTTAAGGCTTCATCCACGACGTGCTCTGCCATAGGCTTACCGCAAACTGGATGAAGGACTTTATAAAGCTTCGATTTCATTCTTGTTCCTTGTCCAGCCGCTAAAACAACTGCAAACCGCTTATCCATTTATTGGCCTCCAATATCCCTTTTATCCATAGAAAAATATATCCTAAATATCTTCTGATTTCAAGGAGACTTCATGAAGTGCAAGAATTTTCTATTGAGTGCAATTAAGTTTGAAAAATCAGAATTAAAAAAGGACTGCCGGCAAAGGCTTTTGTCAGCCCTTTCAGCAGTCCTTGCTTTTTGGTTATTTTTTAAGAAGCTCCAGCTTCTTCGAATTCTAATGCTTCAGTGTCACCCATACGATGATACTCATTTAACACGGCATCTTGAATCTTCCCTCGCGTGCTAGAATTAATAGGATGAGCAATATCTCGGAACTCTCCATCAGGGGTGCGTTTACTCGGCATCGCAACGAAAAGACCATTGTTTCCATCAATCACACGAATATCATGAACAACAAATTCGTGATCCAGCGTGATGGATGCAATCGCTCTCATGCGACCATCGGTATTCACGCGGCGTAATCTTACGTCAGTAACTTCCACAGTAGTTCACCACCTTTTCCCTATATAAAAGCATTAGTGTATCAATTCCACGATTTTTTCTGAAATCCTGCTCGTTTTTAAAATATTTTTTGAAAAAATAGGATATAGTTACACAATTAGGTCATAACGCTTTTATTTCGGGCATAAGGTAAATAAAAAAAGTGATTCCGAGGGTCACCCAGAATCACTTTTTATTATTATTTTACCAATGCAATAACTTCGATTTCGACTAGGGCGTCCTTCGGCAGTCTCGCGACTTCAACACAAGATCTCGCCGGTTTGTGAGTGTCAAAATATTGCCCGTACACTTCGTTTACTTCTGCAAACTGTTCCATATCCGCAATAAATACAGTTGCTTTTACAACTGTTTCTAAAGAAGCGCCTGCTTCTTCCAGCACCGCTTTTAAGTTGCTGAATACTTGATGAGTCTGCTCTTTAATATCACCGTTCACCATTTCACCTGAAGGAGTCAAAGGAATTTGGCCTGAGCTGTAAAACATATTATTTACGATAATCCCTTGTGAGTAAGGCCCGATTGCCGCTGGGGCATGTTTTGTGTGGACTGCTTTTGTCATGATTCTGTCTCTCCATTCTTTAAAAGATTGTCTTTAAAAAAACGTAGAAAATTGCCATTCTGAATTTCAATGGACTTCTCTTTCATGTTGATGGTTGAAAGAGTAAGAAGTGACATGTATTCATCAACAAGACGTTCATCTACTCCTTCGGCTTCAACCAAGACGCCGATTCCCGCCACATTTGCGTTAAACTCATCCAACAGGTTAATCATACCATTAATTGTGCCGCCTGCTTTCATAAAGTCATCAATAATGAGTACGTTTGAACCCGTTTTCATGCTTCTTTTCGCAAGTGACATCGTTTGAATGCGGTTTGATGAGCCTGAGACGTAATTAATGCTGACTGTAGAGCCTTCTGTTACCTTGTTATCTTTGCGAACAATGACGACAGGCACATTCAGATAGCTCGCAGCCGCGTACGCCAGAGGGATGCCTTTAGTGGCAACGGTCATGACAACATCAATTTTGCGCTCTGCAAACACAGAAGCAAACAGCTTCCCTACCTTGGAGAGTACAGATGGCTTTCCTAAGATATCCGTTAAATATACATAACCGCCCGGAAGGATACGTTCAGGATTTGCCAGCGACTGTCCAAGTGTCTGCACAAACTCTTCAGCTTCAGCCTGTTTCATTTTCGGAATGTATTTGACGCCCCCGGCAGCTCCGGGAACAGTAAGCAAAGTACCAATCCCCTGCTGCTCAAAGGTTTGCTTAATAATTGTTAAATCTTCACTGATCGATGATTTTGCAGATTCATACCGCTCAGAAAAAAAGGTTAGCGGTATTAACTCGTGCGGATGGGTTAACAAGTAATTTGTTAAGTCCACCAATCTGCCGCTGCGACGAAACTTCATGAACTTACCCCCAAAATCCGAATATTTTAAGATCAATATAACTTAACATACGGATTTAATCAAGAGCGTTCTGTTCGCCGATCATTCTCACCGCATAAACCTGATCGCAGAAGCCTCTTAACCCGTTATAAATTCTCTGCACCTTCGACTCATACTGAACCAGTCCAAACACGGTCGGGCCGCTCCCGCTCATTAACACGGCGTCTGCGCCAAAGCGTTTCATCTGGTTTTTGATCATCGCAACTTCAGGATGTATATCAAGCGTAACAGATTCGAGCACATTGCCTAAACGGCTGCACATCTTTTGAAAACTCTTTTCCTCTATAGCTTCAATCATGCCATGTACATCGGGATGCTCAACATCATCCAGCTTCAGCTGTCTGTACACTTCAGCAGTTGAAACACCGATTGTCGGTTTCGCTAAAATGACCCAGCAGTGCGGAGGCGTGCTGATGTGTTTAATTTTCTCGCCGCGTCCAGTTGCCAGTGCAGTTCCGCCATAGATACAAAATGAAACATCGGAGCCAATTTCCGCTCCAAGCTCGGCAAGCGTTTCTGCAGAGAGATTTAAATTCCACAGTCTGTTCAGCCCTCTGAGCGTCGCCGCCGCATCACTGCTTCCGCCGGCAAGACCAGCAGCCACCGGAATCATCTTCGTAATCATGATGGAAACTCCCTTTTTTACGTTGTATCTGTCCTTGATCAGTTTGGCAGCCTGATAAGCTAAGTTTCTTTGATCATCAGGCACAAAACGGTTGTGGGAGGAGACTCTCACTTCATCCTCTGCCAGCTCCGTCAATTCAATCCGATCCGCTAAATCAATCGTCGTCATGATCATTTCGACTTCATGATAGCCATCCGGGCGTTTTCGGGTGACATCAAGTGACAGATTGATCTTCGCTGGCGCTTTTTCTAAAATACGCATAGCTTTCACCTACTTCTCCATCTAAACATAAGTATGAACATTGTATCACATTTGAAGTACAGGATGAACATATCCATATTGCAGCCTATTATGTATTTATATCCAAAATAAAAACCGGGGAACTGCACGTCCCCCGGGTCACATACTTATCGGTTATTCTGATTCTGAGCCATTTGCTGTTCAGCGATTTCAATGGCGCGCTTTACCATGTTACCGGCATCGCGGGCGCGAATTTCGCCCCAGCCGCCATTTTTCACTGTGTCATAAAAACCAAGGTCTTTAGCCAGCTCATATTTAAACTCATCTGACATAACTCCACGACGTCTGCCCAAACGAAACAACCCCTTTTTTAGAAGTGATAGCCATTCGTGCACGTCACGATAATATGTGACCGTTTTTATCTTTTGTTAATAACAGATGAAACTTTCGTTAAAATTACTGGAAACAAAAAAAACGGCAAAACAAAAAGCAGTAAACAAAAGGTTCACTGCCCGTTAAAATGCCACTGAGCTTGCGGCGTCATCATTAAAAGTCAGCTCAACAGTCTCAGTCAAAATATCAGCATAACTGTATGAAACTCTTTCAAACGAGTTCTCGTCTTGATCTAGTTGTATCACAAAAACAGAAGGGTACGTCTCAGCTAAAATGCCCGAGCGCTCAATCGTTTTTCGGCGGCCACCGTTTGCCTTTAACGTCAGCCTTTTACCTAAATTCCCATCAAGCGATCTTTTAATGTCGGACAACGTCTTCGCCATTGCATCCACCTCACTATACTTATTGTACAACACGAGCCCATTTTTGTCAAATAAAATTTAAATTATATCAACGTTGATAAGACGTTGTCAACAAAATTATTTTGACAAAATTCTATGATTCCTTAATTATTTTCCGCAAGTTTCGGTAAATTATGTATCATTATGTAAAATAAAAAACCCGCATAGTTCTCCTATGCAGGTTTTCATCTGTTAATTGGACTTATAAGGCATTCCAATTCTCAGTACTCCTCTTGTTTCTATACCTCCAAGCCCTTTCTCTCTTGTCAGCGTATTACGGAGCACTTCCCATACATTAATTCGTTCCATAAACGGCGTAAAGCTGATTTTCGCGACGATATACACCGGATCAAGCGCATGAATGTTTACTCTTGACGGTGAACTCGCGAAATTTGCCCCCGCTCTTATGAGCGATTCAAAGTGGGATTGGCAAGCCCCCGCAAAAATAACAAGCTGATCTAAGTGAGGGATCTTTTTTCGGGCGTTTTGAACCGTTTCAACAAAATGCTTTGAATGTCTGTACGCGTTCAAATCATCAATCTCGCCCTTTTGCTTTGAGTACGCATCATGCCCTGTTATCACCAAGATGTCAGGTCGATATTTGTCGAGTAATTCTTCAATAGAAGCAGACATTTTCTTTTCATGACAATGGATGCCATAGACGGGCACTCCAATTTTTTTATAGACATTCAGACATTTTTTTAGATATGCTTCATCGCCGTCCAAATGAAGCACCTTGCCCGGCATATGGAAATAATGCTCCTGATGCTGATACTGGCTTGTCGCATAGTACTCCTGCTTTTCTCTGAGCAGCTTATAATCTTGGCGGAGCAATTCGAGCGATTCATTCATTCTGCTCTCATCTTTCTTTTTCCGCATCATTTGCTCATCTTTTTTTACTGCTACAAGATCAGAAATATCTGCATCAGCAATCAGCCTGACTTCATCACCATGCAAAATAGCGATTGAATTTCCTTTGCTTGTTTGCTCTATTCCTATAATGCGAAACAAAACATCCATTTGATAGGATTTTCTGGCTACCATATCTCCTATTTGAAATTGCACGTTCCTCACTCCACACATAGACTAAGCCTCATCATGAAAGAAAGAGCCTTGAGAAAGCGCCTTTTTTCGCTGAGTCCAAGTTTTTCTTCTCATTGAATTTAAGGTCCTTCTCTAGCCTATGTAGCGGCAGTCCAAGTGGTGCGCAAAACAAAAAGCCCTTTTAAAAAAGGGCTTTATACAATCCGTTAGACAGCGCTGCAAACTCCTCTATAGACAGAGATTCACCACGGCGCTTGCCGTCAATATTTGTCTCTTCCAGCACTTGCTCAATCTTTGATTTTTGTGCTTTTCCATCCGGCAGGTTGTTGACTAAGTTATTGAGCAGCGTTTTACGGCGCTGAGCAAAACTTGCCTTGATCAACTGAAAGAAAAAGGCTTCGTTTTCCACGTCCACTGCCGGGCCATCGCGGAGGATCAGCCGAATGACTGCGGAATCTACATTAGGCTGAGGAACAAACACGGTTTTTGGAACGGTCATCACCGTTTTGGCTTCTGTATAAAATTGGACTGCGATTGAAAGTGAACCGTATTCCTTAGATGAAGGGTCTGCCGCCATGCGCTCAGCTACTTCTTTTTGCAGCATGACCACAATCCCTTTCAGCGGGAGATGTTCTTCAAGCAGTTTCATGATAATCGGCGTTGTCACGTAATAAGGAAGGTTGGCTACAACCATGATTTCATCACAGTCTTGAAATTGTTCTTCAATGACGGATTTAACGTCAGCCTTTAATACGTCCTGATGAATGACGGTGACATTGTCGTAAGGAGACAGCGTGTCCTTTAGAATCGGTAATAATCGCTGGTCAATCTCAAATGCCGCGACCTTTTTCGCCCGCTTGGCGAGCTGCTCGGTCAAAGCTCCGATTCCCGGGCCGATTTCAATGACACCCGTTTTCTCCGTCACTTCCGCGTGATCGACAATTCTGTCTAAAATGTTCGTATCAATTAAGAAATTCTGTCCTAAGCTCTTTTTAAAAGAAAAACCGTATTTTTTCAGTATCTCTTTCGTTCTTATCGGTGTCGCAATATCTTTATTCATTCTGTTCCTCCCGCATAACGGTATCGAGCGCACTCATAAAATCACTTTTTTTAATTTGAAACATTTGCAGCCGTTTTTGAAGCTGTTTTCCATTTGTATAGCCGATTTTCAATAGATCACCCAGTCGTTCGCGGCGGCGTTTGGCCGCAGATCCGCCAATCAGCCCGGCATGAATCAAATCCTCAGCTGAAATGTCACTCGGCTGCGCTTCCATCTCTTCGTGCACGTTTTCTAAACATGCCCTAATGCTTTCAATCGATGCGTGCTCCACACCAATTCCCCGCTTGTTTTTAGGTTTGGCAAGATGTTTTGGCAAAAATGCATGCTTGCAGCCGGATACAGCTTCTGAAATGGTTTTGCGGATCTTCTCACCCGGGAAATCCGGATCTGTTAAAATAATGACACCTCTGGTCTTCTGGGCCAAACGGATTTGGTCAATCACATGATCATCGATGGCTGAACCATTTGTTTCAATTGTGTCTGCATCAACAGCCAATTTGATGCGGGCCGTATCGTCACGCCCCTCGACCACAATGATCTCTTTAATTTTCATTATTTCCTCCAAGACAAATTAAAAACTTTTGTATATTCATGAAACTTTTTCTTGTGTCGAGCGTCTAATAAAGCAGAAAATACACTTTGTCTATTATAACGAAAAAAACAGAGGGCGCAAAACCCTCTGAATACATAAGTATATATTAATTTAAGATTTTAATTTTGACTGTTTTATTTCCCCATCGGTACGCCGATGATTTCTCCGGGAAAAAGACGTCTATTTTGCTCCCTTTAATCGCTGAACCAGTATCTGCAGCAATGGCATATCCATAGCCTTCAACGTGAACTTTGGAGCCTAGCGGAATGACATTTGGATCTACAGCGATGACTTTCGCATTCGGATTATTTTTTAAGTTAACGCCTGTAGCTGTATGTCCTGAACAACCGCTGCAACTTGCCGTATAAGCCGTAGATGATACAGTCATCACTTTGCCTGTTGACTCATCGCTACGGGAAACAACCGTTTTTGAATCGCCGGAAGCATTGACCTTTTCAACCTTTGGACTGCTTTGCTTTGTGCCGACAGCAATCACTTTATCTTTGCTTTGTTCAGCTGTTTCTTCTTTCACAAGCTCTCTGGAGACTTCTTTGCCGTTTTCTTTAACGACTTCGAAGTGTTTTTTAAGCTTGCCTTCTTTTCCTTTTTGGACGACCTTTTCTTTCCCTTTGTCAAGAGAAGCGTCTTCTTGTTTTTTCACATCAAACGCGATTTTCTCTTCAACTACATCGGTGACCTTTTCGATACGAGTAATTGTAATATCAGCCTTTGCTTTCGTCAGCTTTGCATCTAACGCAGGCTTGATTTTATCTTCGTCTTTTATGTTCATCTTTTGCTGTTTTAAAAAGTCAGCGACGGTAGTCGAAGTCGTCCAGATCTTCTTTTGTTTTCCTGCATCATTTACAGTAACCTGGAATGCGGGTTCTATGTTAATCTTCATGTCTTTCGAAATATCTGTATCTATTGCGGGATCAATTTGATCGTGTTTTTTCACATCAACATCTTGTTCGTCCAGTAATGCACCGACCGTTTTTGCTGTTGACCATAATGTCTTTTCTTCCCCGTTTATTGTAAGCTTGACAGGTTTTGCAGCCTCATACACAACGGCCATATCTGCTGTTATCTTTGTCTGTTTAGCAGGTGTGATCTTGTCTTCGTCTCTTGTCTTTATATCAAGCGTATCTAAAAGATCACCGACCGTTTTTGCGTGTGTGCGTATATGTTTCTTTTTGCCATTGATAGAAACTGAGACTGATTGTTTCGTCAGCTCATGAGCCGCGTACGCAGTCCCGCTTCCCGCCAAAAGCAAACAAGCAGCAACCAGAATGACTTTGCTTTTGCTAAGCTTTACGGAAAACAGCTTTTTCATTTTTTGTGTGATGAAAAACGCCTCCTTCTCCTCGGAGAGATTATATAGAGTATCTAAAAGGCTGTCAACCCTCCTCTCTCTTTCTCCCAAAAGCCTAGTGTCTTCTTCATTATCCTGAAATACACTGAGAAACGGAAGAAAGACTTGTCGACAACCCTATCCTATGAGGAGAAGAAAGCATGTAGAACTTTTATGAATAAGCGCTGAAAAGGACAAGCTCTTACAAAACCCGCTAGCGTTTTTTGTCAGTTTATACGGAAAAGTCTTTTTGCATTTTCAGTCGTAATTGAAGCAACCTCTTCGAGAGTCATTCCTTTTAATTCAGCAATTTGCTCAGCCACATATTTTACATAGCTCGGCTCATTTCTTTTTCCGCGAAAAGGATGAGGTGTGAGAAACGGGCAATCCGTTTCAATCAGCAAACGGTCATTCGGAATTTCCTTCACGACTTCCTTAGGCTTCTTCGCATTTTTGAAAGTCACCGGTCCCCCAAATGATAAATAAAAATTCATTTTCATGCACTCTCTCGCCACTTCCGCACTTCCTGTAAAGCAGTGCATGATTCCGCCCACAGCTTCTGCGCCTTCCTCCTTCAAAATGGTCACGACATCCTCCGTTGCATCACGGTTATGAATGATAATAGGCAGATTGACCTCTTTCGCTAAGGCGATTTGTTTTCTGAATACCTCTTTTTGGATCTCTTTAGGAGATTTGTCCCAATGATAATCCAACCCCATTTCACCTATCGCCACCACTTTTTCATGAACAGAAAGCTCTTTTATCCACGCTAAATCTTCCTCAGTCATGTCGATTGCATCAACAGGGTGCCAGCCGATGGCTGCATAAATAAAATCATATTCCTCAATCATTTCCATCGCACGTGTGATGGTCGGACGGTCAAAACCCACTACGACAATTCGATTCACTTGTTCAGCTTTTGCCCGTTCAATAACTTCTTCTAGATCAGTATCATATTGTTCTGCATTTAAATGCGCGTGTGTGTCAAATAACATAAGTAAAAAACTCCTTTCTTGTCGAAACACAAAAGGTGTTCGACGAATTGTTACACGTGAAACACCTTTTGTTTGTCATTATTTAATTCTTGTGCCTTTCGGTAACGACTGATCGATAGATACGGCTTTTAATACGCCGTCAGCTTCCCCCGCAAGGATCATACCTTGAGAAAGCTCTCCTCTCAGCTTAACCGGCTTTAGATTTGTTACACATACGAGTTTTTTCCCAACAAGCTCTTCAGGCGTATAATGCTTCGCAATACCGGATACAACTTGGCGTTTTTCAAAACCAAGATCCAGCTGCAGCTTCAATAAACGGTCTGCTTTTTTTACCGGCTCAGCCTTAATGACCTCTGCCACACGAAGTTCTACATCCATGAATTGATCAATCGTAATTTCGGGTAAGCGATCAACCTCTTGCGGCTCCTCTTCTTTTGTCTCTTCTTTAGCTGGCACTGAGCCCTGCATCTTGCCTTTGATGTAAGCAATTTCTTCTTCTGCCTCTAAACGAGGGAACAACGGCTCACCTTTTTGTACTTTTGCATCCTGCTGTTGGCCGAAAGCTGTAATGCTATCCCAAGATTTCAAAGTTTTATCAGTAATGCCCAGCTGCTCAAACATTTTTTCCGGTGTTTTTGTTAGGAACGGCTGAAGCAGTACTGCTGAAATACGCAATGACTCAGCCAGATGGTACATGACCGACTTCAGTTCTTCTTCTTTTTCTGGATCCTTCGCAAGCACCCATGGAGCTGTCTCATCAATATATTTGTTAGTACGGCTGATTAGCTGCCATAATGTTGAAAGAGCTACTGAGAACTCCATGTTTTCCATTGCTTTCTCGTAAGACTTCACTGTTTCATTAGCGACTGAAGCAAGCGTTTTGTCAAATTCCGTTACATCACCTTTGTAAGAACCGATTTGTCCGTCGAAATACTTATTGATCATCGCAACAGTACGATTCAATAGATTGCCTAAATCATTCGCCAAATCATAGTTAATCCGCTCAACAAAGCCTTCCGGTGTAAAGACACCGTCAGACCCGAACGGTACTTCGCGAAGCAGGTAATAACGAAGCTCATCTAAACCATAGCGTTCAATTAATGTAACCGGATCTACAACGTTCCCTTTTGATTTCGACATTTTTCCATCTTTCATCAAAAGCCAGCCATGCGCAAATACTTGCTTCGGCAGCGGCAGATCGAGTGCCATCAGCATAATTGGCCAATAAATGGTATGGAATCGCACAATCTCTTTACCGACTAAATGAACATCGGCAGGCCAATATTTTTGATAAAGCTCATCATTTTCTGTATCATAGCCGAGTGCTGTTAAATAGTTAAATAGCGCGTCGATCCAAACATATACTACGTGTTTTGGATTTTCCGGCACCTTCACGCCCCAATCAAAAGTGGTACGTGATACAGCTAAATCCTCAAGTCCAGGCTTGATAAAGTTGTTAATCATTTCGTTTTTGCGTGATTCCGGCTGGATGAATGTCGGGTTTTCTTCATAATATTTCAGAAGACGATCCGCATATTTTCCCATACGGAAGAAATAAGATTCCTCTTTGATTAATTCAACTGGGTGTCCGCTGTCAGGACTTTTTCCGCCGATGACCTCTCCCTTTTCATTCCGCTCGATATCATCCAGCTGAGTTTCCGTGTAGAATGTTTCATCAGGGATACTATACCAGCCTTCATATTCATCAAGATAGATGTCCCCGTTATCAAGAAGCTTTTGAAATACCTTTTCAATCACAACTTTATGCCGTTTTTCTGTTGTACGGATAAAGTCGTCGTTTGAGATTTCAAGCTGTTTCCATAGTTTCTGAATATCTGCCGCTGCGCGATCCACATACTCCTGAGGTGTAATGTTTTCCTGCTCAGCTTTTTGCTGGATCTTTTGTCCATGCTCGTCCGTTCCCGTTAAATAGCGAACATCGAACCCTTTTAATCTTTTGTAACGTGCCATTGCATCTCCTGCGACTGTCGTATATGCATGGCCGATATGTAATTTTCCGCTCGGATAATAAATCGGTGTTGTAATATAAAATGTATTGTTTTCTTGCGGCATCTTGAAACCTCCCAATCAGAATGTCAAAAAGCTCCCGCCCAAAGGACGAGAGCGGCGATAAGTGCAAATCAAAAATGATTATTATTTATATTTATCCTTTATCTATGATACCATCTTAGCCTTTAAGATCAAGAATATATACGTATGCCTTGAAAAAGAATAATTAAAATTAAAAATCTTTAATGAAAATAAAAAAAGTCTGTTCATGTCGAATTTTGTCGTATATAATCAAATGAAACAAAAAACCTTGGTTCAAAAGTCTTGATTTAAAAGGATTTTTAGTAGGATAATAGCTTTATTATAAATTTATAAAAAGCTGTTATTTCAGTAGTTTCTGTTACATTACTGACTATAAGAACTAATTCTTACAATCAATAGTAAACAAAATGATTGACGATTATTGGAAACCTTGTTATGCTATGAAGGTAAGTATTTTGTCGAATAATGACGAAGAAAAATATAATTTAAACAAATAATCATCTCTTGGGAGGAGAAAGTTTATGAAATCTACTGGTATTGTGCGTAAAGTTGATGAATTAGGACGTGTAGTTATTCCTATCGAATTGCGTCGTACTCTTGGAATCGCAGAAAAAGATGCTCTTGAAATTTATGTTGATGATGAAAAAATCATCCTTAAAAAATATAAACCAAACATGACTTGCCAAGTAACTGGTGAAGTTTCTGATGATAACCTTAAACTTGCTGGCGGTAAATTGGTTCTTAGCCAAGAAGGCGCTGAGCAAATCATCAGCGAAATCCAAAAGCAGCTTCAAAACCAAAAATAATACTTTTTACAAAAAACGTTCTTGTTACGACACAAGAACGTTTTTTTTATTGCTGAATATGGTAAGCATCGTACACTTCACGCTTTGGAATATTGCGATCGACTGCAGCTTTTTTAATGGCTTCTTTAGAAGTAGCACCTTTCGCAATGTAATGCTCGACATGTTCTTTAGGCGTGAGGGTTTCCCACCATTGTGCTTCCTCATCTGATTCTTCATTTTTATTGCCTTCTACTACAAGACAAAACTCACCGCGTATCTGATCCTCGTTTGCCCATTCGATGACCTCAGATATCGTGCCTCTGATAAACTCTTCATATTTCTTAGTAAGCTCGCGCGTTACAGCAATTTCCCGATCTCCCAAAATCTCGGCCATCGCCGACAAGGTTTCCTTAAGTCTGTGGGGCGCTTCATAGAAGATAATCGTTTCCTGCCGTTTTTTAAGACTTTCAAGCTCCTTCTTCTTTTCTTTTTTCTGCCTGTTCAGAAAACCGTAAAAGAAGAAAGGCTGCGGTACAATACCTGAAGCGATTAGAGCCGTTAATGCAGCATTCGCTCCCGGCAGCGGAACAACATAACCGCCTATCTCGCTAAAATCCTTCACGATTTCCGCTCCCGGATCAGAAATCGTCGGCAGCCCAGCGTCACTGACAAGGGCAATGTTTTTTCCGGATTTCAGCCATTCAATGATTTTGTGGCCGCTGCTTTCTTTATTATGTTCATGATAACTGACAAGCTGTGTTTCAATTTCGTATACATGACAAAGCTTTTTCGTTTGTCTCGTATCTTCCGCAGCAATCGCATCCACTGATTTTAGCGTGTCGATCGCCCGGAATGTCATATCCTCTAAATTTCCGATTGGTGTTGGGACCAAATAAAGAATTCCCATGTCTGACTTTCCATTAAAGCTCATTTGGCGCCTTAACATATACAGCCTCCTTGCTGTTCCGCTTTTCTTCTATATAAAGCTTTTTTTTCTTTCGAGTCAGTTTTTTGAAATAATATTCCGCCTGCATGGCTTCCCGCTTCGTTGTGAAAGCTTCGGCAAAAATCAATTCAACCGGACGTCTTACTTTTGTATACTTTGCGCCCTTTCCATCATTATGTGTGTTTACCCGTTTCTGCAGATTGTTGGTGTACCCGGCATACCAGCTATTGTCTCTACATTTCACGACGTAGAAAAAATGGTTATTTGTCTCCATATAAAATGGTCCTGATTTCTTTTGTATATTCATTTTGCTCGTCATAAACGAACAAAGGGGGAAGAATTTTTAAATCCGGACGTCCGCCTTTGGTTCCTTCAACCAAAATGGTATTTGCTTCTTTCCCTTGTTTCGGGTAGACAAATTGCACACGCTTCGGCTCGATTTGGTAAGCCTTCATCAACTCAAAAATCTCTAAAAGCCTGCCCGGCCGATGAACAAGGGCTGCCTTTCCTCCTTGCTTAAGCAACTTGCTGCTGACTGAAATGACATCCTCCAGTGTGCAGTGGATTTCATGTCTTGCGATCCGGAGATGCTCATTCATGTTTTGTTCAGTTTGTTTCGGTGTTTTAAAATATGGCGGATTGCAGGTGACAACATCATATCGATTATGTCCCAGCTTCTCCGGCATGTTTTTCAGATCATCATGTATCATCTGAATTTGTTCCTGAAGCTTATTGTATTCCACACTGCGAACAGCCATATCATGAAGCCTTTCTTGAATTTCAACTCCAATAATGTCTGCTTTTGATCTTGTGCTGAGCAGAAGTGGCACAATGCCATTCCCCGTGCATAAATCAACGATTTTTCCTTTTTGAATCGGAACGTATGCGAATTTGGAGAGAAGCACAGCGTCCAATGAAAAGGCAAAAACTGTTGGACTTTGTATGATTTTCATGTCCTCTGCCAGCAAATAATCTAATCTTTCATCATCACGTAATGAAACCATCTTCTTATCCTTTCAGTACCTTTGAAAAAGGCTCCCGTCTTATGCGGAAGCCTTTTCCTTATTTTTTATTTAAGAATGACAAACAGAACAGACAATCTTCTTTTCGAACACTTCCATAGTGGACATTGCAGATATGAAACCCTTCTTGATACAGACGTGCCAGATTATCATACCCTTCGCCTATATCAGATTGCTCTGTCTTCTGTGTTTTTGATTCTTTTTTATCAGCTTTGAACTTTTCAATCTGCTGCGTCGTATCGTCCAGCCGTTTGCGCAAATGCTTATTTTCAAGCTGCAAATGATGATTCTCTTCTATCATCTCACCAATATGCTGCTTTAAATCCCCCAGCTGTCGGTACAGTGAGCCAATTTGTTCTTCTAAGTTAATGACGGTATCAAATAACTCTTTTTTATCCAAGGTTCCACACCTCGTTAATCTGTGGTTTGTGCGGATACGACGCCCTCTTCCAAGAGCTCTTCCCAAGTATATTCTATCACTTTTTCACGGTTTATCAGTTCCACCTGAAGCACCCGTTCCAGAATATTAAGTCCGACGACCTTCGCAGGGCCGTTTGCTGTCGTAATCATTTCTCCTATATCAGGAAGCTGCTCTTTTGCCGTCTCATATTCATCATTCTCGTATTTTAGACAGCACATCAAGCGTCCGCAAAGACCTGAAATCTTCGTAGGATTTAAAGATAAGTTCTGATCCTTGGCCATTTTAATGGAAACAGGTTCAAAATCTCCAAGGAACGTTGAACAGCAAAGCATTCTTCCGCAAGGACCGATTCCTCCAAGCATTTTCGCCTCATCCCTTACTCCGATTTGGCGCAGCTCAATTCTTGTTTTAAAGATAGAAGCCAAATCTTTTACAAGCTCTCTAAAATCTACTCGGCCGTCAGCAGTGAAGTAAAAAATGACTTTATTGCGGTCAAACGTGAATTCAACATCGACCAGCTTCATATCCAAGCCATGTTCAACCACTTTCTTTTGGCAGATGTCAAATGCTGATAAAGCTTCCTGTTTATTTTCTTCTACGATGAGAAGGTCACGCTCGTCAGCCACACGTATCACTTTTCGAAGGGGCAGCACGACATCATGCTCATCCACCTGTTTATTTGCAATCACGACCTGACCGTACTCAACGCCTCTGACAGTTTCTACAATTACGCAACTGTCATGTTCTATATGAAATCCATTCGGATCAAAATAATATATTTTACCCGCTTTCTTAAAGCGGACTCCAATTACATTGTACAAGCTTATCCCTCCTGCAACATTAACACCAAGTGCTCCATTAATCCTTGTACATTCACATTGGAATGAAGCCGTTTCTTTGCTTCTAAAACAGCAAGAATCTGATTCGTAACGCTTTGTTGTGTTGATTGTAGCGCATGCTGTTTTATTGATTGGAATAAGTCTTGATAAATCAATTTATCTTCATTTCCTATTTGGATGGACAACACATCGCGATATATCAATAAGAGCATATCAAGACCCATTTCTTGATGGGTTTTTTCTTTGAAAAAGGGCATCCATTGATCTTGAATAAAGAAAAAAGCATGTCCTTTCCGCTGGTGTAGGACTTCATACAATTTTATCACTTTCGCTCTAGACTCTGCAAACTCATCATTTCGACTTAATTCGACTGCTTCTGCTACATTGTTGGTCATGTTGGCGAGAAGCCTTGCCATATGAGGCGAGACTTCCTGTTCGATTAGTCTATCTTCAATTGCTTTGGGCTGCAAAGGCTGAAAAGGAAGGGTTTGGCATCTTGAGATGATGGTATCCAATAACCTTTGGGGCTGCTCAGTGATGAGGATGGCCATTGTATCTTTATTCGGTTCTTCTAAAAATTTCAGCAGACTGTTCGCCGCATTCGCTGTCATTTGATCTGCGTGCGAAATAATATACAGCTTTTTATGCGATTCAAGCCCTGTCTTAGAAAACTCTTCTTGCAACGCTTGAATTTGCGCCTTTTTGATCGATAAACCATCAGGCTGAACAAGATGGAGATCAGGGTGGTTCCCTGACTCTATCCGTTTACAATTTCGGCAGCTCTCACAAGGCTCCGCGCCGTCCTCCAGGCAAAAAAAGCTTTTCGCAAGAAGCAGCGCGGCATCAAGCTTTCCTGTTCCTTTTTTTCCCTCAAACAAATAAGCGTGTGATAGTCTGTCCTTCTCAATACTATTATATAAAAGCTTCATCACTCTGGGCTGAAGCTCGTTCATTTCGTTCCAAGATATTGCCATTGTATCACTCTCTATGTGTAAAGGTTAATTAATAAACCTTTTATTTCGCCAATACGCTCCAGCAAATCAATTGCCGGTTTTTCCTGATCCATCATCTCTTCCGTAAGCTGTATCAATTTGTCATCTATTTCTTTTACAAGTCCTAGCGTTCTGCTGTTTCCGTACAGGTCAAAGCTTTGCGACGTTTCATGTGAAAGGCCGCTGTCTACGGCTTCTTTGACAAAACGTTTCACAAGTCCTTTGAATCTCGCTAAGTCTTTAAAATTCCGGGATTTTGTCAGCCTTTTTCCAAACGCCTCTATATCCGATAACAGCCTGGTGAGTTGATCAAATTTCAATTTGCTGCTTTGATTTTCCATTGATGTTTTAAACGACGCTGTGATCTCAGATGTTTTCACAGAAGGAAGCTGCTTATTATCTATAAATGTACGTATATCTTTATTAATTTTCACAGTTTCAAATCCTTAAAATTGATAAAATTCATCGACTGGAAGGACAAATACTGTCGCTCCGCCAACTTCAACTTCGACTGGATAAGGGACATATGAATCAGCATTCCCGCCCATCGGAGATACAGGGGCAATCATCTGATCACGTTTCTGTCCGTTTTCCTTAATGAGACTCAATGCTTTATCGACGCGTATATCCTCGACACCAATCATAAACGTTGTATTGCCTGATTTAAGAAATCCTCCCGTCGTTGCAAGCTTTGTAACTCTAAAGTTGTGATCCGTTAAGGTTTTCAAAAGCCGGTTGCTGTCCTGATCTTGTACAACTGCCACTATCAATTTCATCTGTGAAGGCCTCCTTTAGATTAGAAACAACAATGATCTCGTTTACATTATTATATCAACTATCGGGAAACAGGTCACAATTGAATTTTTTTCAACGCTTCATTGATTACCTTCATGACGTCCTGAACAACAAGATCTTTGGATTGGCTGGCATCAACTGAGTTAAATCTTTCTGAGAATCGCTTCATCAGCTCTTGATAACCTTCCTGTACCTTTGTATGGAAGCTTAATTTTTCTAAATCAAGCCTGTTTTTCTCCCGTAAGCCGTTTGCATGAATTCGCTTCAGCCCTTCTTCCGGATCAATTGAAAAATAAACCGTTACATGGGGCATCATATCGCCGATAGCAAACTCATTAATCGACAGAACCTCATCAATCCCAAGCCCTCTTGCGTATCCTTGGTACGCGAGCGAACTGTCTATGAATCTGTCACAAAGAACAACCTGCCCTTGTTCTAATGCTGGTTTTACTTTTTCAACTAAATGCTGGCGTCTTGCAGCCGCATATAAGAGAGCTTCTGTTTTTGGGTCCATTAATGTGTTGTTTTCATTCAGAATAACCTCTCGTATTTGTTCTGCAATATCTATGCCGCCCGGCTCTCGAGTTGCTGTAACTTGAAGGCCTTCTGCTGTCAGTATGTTTTTGATTTCCTGCAGAACAGTCGTTTTCCCCGCACCTTCAGGACCTTCGAATGTAATAAATAAACCGCTCATGATTTCTCCTCTTCTATATAAACAAGTAGTTGTTTCTCTTTGATTTTCGTATTCCCTTGAACATGCGTTTTCATGCTGATCAAGCGGCTGAGCTTTTGCACACTTTCTTTCGTTATTCTTTCTCCCGCCATGATCATCGGTATACCTGGAGGATAAGGTATGATATCCTCAGCGTTCAGCCGGCCTGCCGCTTCATTAAAGTCCACATATTCTTTCTTAAACGTTTGTAAGACCTTTTTTTGATAAGGCAAGACAGTAACAGGCCGCAATCCCCATTCTGCAGAGGCAAACCTCTGATCTGGAGGCGTGTTTTCAACCTCTGCATCAATGGTTTTCATTATTTCAGCGTTTATTCTGCGATTTCCTCCCAATGGAAGAACGAACAAGACTTGATTTTCATCCGCAAGCTCAGTGAATATGTTAGCACGCTCTAATATGTTTTGCAGCGTATACCCAGAATGCCCCCGCTTTGATCGAATTGTGAGTTTCAGCGGATCCGTTATCGTACGTGGATCTGCCGGTTTGACTGCTTCTGCATTTCTAAGTGAATCAAACGTTTGTTTAAATGATTGTATACGTTGCAGAATGTCAGAAAGCTTATGTTCTTCTATCATACGCTGTACATAAGCGCGTGCAATGTCTAATGAAGCCATGATCGGATAAGACGGACTGCTGCTTTGTAATCGGTTTAAAAACTCTGCCACCCGATTCCTGTCAACTCTGCTGCTGTTAAGGTGCAAATAAGAACCCATCGTCATGGCAGGCAGCGTTTTATGAGCGGACTGAACAACGATATCTGCCCCCATTTTTAAAGCTGAGGGCGGAAAAGGCTCCCCTAAAACAAAATGTGCGCCATGCGCTTCATCCACTAAAACAGGAATCCCGTAATGATGAGCTTCTGAAATGACTTCGGTCAAATCAGCACTATGCCCGTAATATGTCGGATTGGTCAGCACCAAGCCTTTCGCATCTGGATACGCTGCCAAGGCTTCTTGAATTGTATTTAGCGGAACATGCGTAGGCACATGCATTGCTGCATCAATGTCAGGTGCGAGATAAACCGGTTCAGCACCAGCCATATCAACAGCATGAAAGACAGATTTATGGCAGTTTCTTTGAATCAGAATTATATCACCCGGTTCACAAACAGATAAAATCATCGCTAAGTTTCCGACAGTTGTTCCATTCACCAAGAAAAAACTTTCCGCCGATCCATATAATTGACTGACAAGCTCTTGTGCTTCCTTAATCACCCCAGAAGGATGATGGAGGTCATCCAGCCCTGTCAGTTCAGTTACATCAATAGTGAGCAGCGGATTGAATATCGACTTAGCGTCATCAAAAAAGACATCTCCATTGTGATGTCCCGGAACATGAAATGAATGAGAATTTCTTCTCGCGTGCTGAATCAATGCTGTATATAAAGGTGTGTTCATTAAAACAATCCTTTGAATATGTTTTCTTACACTTTATTATATCGTTCCTCTGACAGAACTTAAAGATAAGACTTACTGGTAACTACCTTTCCTTCATCGTAAGCAGCTTGTGCTTCAGATCGTCTTCCATCACCATGAGTTCTTCTTCTGCCTGACGGCGTTTGACTCGTCCTTCTTCTTGTATGGTCAGCGTTTCTTCAAGCGTGCTGATTAAGCTTTCCTGCACCTTTTTTAAAGTATCGATATCAACTAGGCCTCGTTCATTCGCCCGCACAGTTTCAATTGTATTGGTCTTCAAAAGCTCCGCATTTTTCAGCAAAAGCTCGTTGGTTGTATCAGTTACTTTCTGTTGGGCATCCACTGCATTGCGCTGCCTTAAAAGCGTCAGCGCAATCGCAACTTGGTTTTTCCAAAGCGGGATTGCTGTCACAATGGATGACTGGATTTTTTCAGCTAACGCTTGGTTTGTATTCTGGATCAGTCTGATTTGCGGAGCACTTTGAATTGTAATTTGCCTGCTCAGCAGCAAATCGTGCATCCTTTTATCTAAACGGTCAGCAAATTGAACCAAATCGTTTACTTCTTGAACAGCCATTTGATTGTGCTCGCCTGATTCAGCCTGTTGCTTCAGTTCAGGGATTGTTTTTGTTTTTAATTCCTCCAGCTTCAGTTCCCCTGCAGCAATATAAACATTCAGGGCGGTGAAATACTCTTTATTTTTTTCGTATAGCTGCTCTAACAGCTTATTGTCACTGATTAAAGCATTTTTAGAGTGTTCCAGCTTCAAACTGATTCTGTCTATCTGTACGCTGGTCTTTTGATATTTAGAAAGCACCTCCTGAAGAGAATTCGATACTCTTCCAAACACACGCGCCAAAAAACCCTTTTTCCTAGACTGAAGGTCATCAGGATTTACTTGCTCCAGCTTTTTCATCAGCTCTCCAAGTATTTCGCCAATCTCCCCGACATCCTTCTTTTGAACATGATCAATCATAGTGTGAGAAAAATTCAGCAGTTTCGACTGAGCTTGTGAACCGTATAAGACAATGCTCTGCATATTTTTATGATCAATCTGTTCAGCGAGCTGAATTGCTTTTTCCTTGTTTTCCTCAGGAAGAACATCAACAAGGCGTACTTGCTGCTTCTCTGCTTTTACAGCCTCCGCCTCTATTTCTCCAAAAGGGTCCGCCAACAACTCATCGATATGAAGGTCGCTCTGATCTCTGTTCATCGCTCTTACCCTCCTTCCATTATTTCTTTAATGAATGTTTCGCCGCATCTAATTCAAATTGCAGTTCGTCAATATCATCACCCATTAATTGAGTTAAATCTTCCTCTAAACGCTTTGTCAATTCAGCAAGTGTGATACGCGCCTCACTCAGTGACATCGACAGCTCTTTGCTTTTTTTCGGATGAGATGATAAAAAGGCATACTTCTCCGTCAGTTCAACAACTGAATCGAGCGTTTGGTAAAAAAATCGCTCAGCCTGATAAAACCGCTTCGGCTCTTTGTTGGTGAGGATATAAATCCTTCTGACAAGCCTCAGTATTTCTGCATTTTGTTTAAACATTTGAATGCTTTTTGCTTGAAATAAAGCTTTTCGAAGGCGTATGATTTTCTGCCTTGCTTCCTCTAGGTTTTTCTTAATATAGGCATATTCTCTTCCTGTCAGCGCATGCTTTTTAAGAAATAACCGTCTCGAATTCCAAATGCCAGCTGTATATACGACTGCTCCTGAAGCGAACCCATAAACAAAAGATAAAAAAAGCGGCTGATTTAAACCGAAAAAGCTCAATATCCCTATGAAAACAAAAGTCGCACTGCTCGTTAAACTCCATATTAAAAAGTGAAAAAATCTCTGCATGAGATCATCGACTCCTGTGTATATTCTCAGTTTTAATATTATTATCTACTACGTTCAATCCCTAAACAAGTTTCATCTTCTCTTTATTACCAATATCTTTATGAAAGAGTATAAAAAAAGACCTTTTCAGGTCTTAAGAATATAATGGCGGTGTATGAATGCTTTTTAGTTTTTTTACATAAAAGGCATAGTCAGGATCGGAAGTTGATGTAGAAATTACTTTTCTCTCACAATCTAAGCATATGAATTTCGTATAAAGATGAATGCCTCTATTCTTCTCTTGATCACAAATCACACATGTATGATTAGGTTTACGTGTTTCGTCCAATCGTTCCCACCTCCGTACAATTAGCCTTCCCTTAAATCGTATATTGTATACACTATTTAGATCTTTTTGAAACTTGAAATCAGTATATGGGCTATATAAGCTGTCGGTGTTTGTATTTGTTTGATTTTATCGCTCTTAAATAAACAAAAAACCCAGCTCAATGAGCTGGGTTTTACCTTGCTTGGCGGCGTCCTACTCTCACAGGGGGAACCCCCCGACTACCATCGGCGCTGAAGAGCTTAACTTCCGTGTTCGGCATGGGAACGG
>NZ_CP160797.1:0-32500 GCF_040784915.1 Bacillus vallismortis | reverse complement strand
ACGGGCTCTGACTACTTGTAGGCACACGGTTTCAGGATCTGTTTCACTCCCCTTCCGGGGTGCTTTTCACCTTTCCCTCACGGTACTGGTTCACTATCGGTCACTAGGGAGTATTTAGCCTTGGGAGATGGTCCTCCCGGATTCCGACGGAATTTCACGTGTTCCGCCGTACTCAGGATCCACTCAGGAGAGAACGAAGTTTTGACTACAGGGCTGTTACCTTCTATGGCGGGCCTTTCCAGACCTCTTCATCTACCTCGTTCTTTTGTAACTCCGTACAGAGTGTCCTACAACCCCAAGAGGCAAGCCTCTTGGTTTGGGCTAATCCCGTTTCGCTCGCCGCTACTCAGGGAATCGCATTTGCTTTCTCTTCCTCCGGGTACTTAGATGTTTCAGTTCCCCGGGTCTGCCTTCTCATATCCTATGAATTCAGATATGGATACCACTCCATTACGAGTGGTGGGTTTCCCCATTCGGAAATCTCCGGATCAAAGCTTGCTTACAGCTCCCCGAAGCATATCGGTGTTCGTCCCGTCCTTCATCGGCTCCTAGTGCCAAGGCATCCACCGTGCGCCCTTTCTAACTTAACCGTTAAAAAGAATCACTATGTGATATCTTGTATTACTAATTGAATGTGATGTCTACTGTTATCTAGTTTTCAAAGAACACGTTGGTGGAGCCTAGCGGGATCGAACCGCTGACCTCCTGCGTGCAAAGCAGGCGCTCTCCCAGCTGAGCTAAGGCCCCGTTTATTTAAGATGGTGGGCCTGAGTGGACTCGAACCACCGACCTCACGCTTATCAGGCGTGCGCTCTAACCAGCTGAGCTACAGGCCCATCTTAACTTATTCAAGGAACAAAGTTCCTTCAAAACTAAACAAGACAGGGAACGTTCTGTTTATAAGACCCAAGGTCTTATATTCCGTAATATATCCTTAGAAAGGAGGTGATCCAGCCGCACCTTCCGATACGGCTACCTTGTTACGACTTCACCCCAATCATCTGTCCCACCTTCGGCGGCTGGCTCCTAAAAGGTTACCTCACCGACTTCGGGTGTTACAAACTCTCGTGGTGTGACGGGCGGTGTGTACAAGGCCCGGGAACGTATTCACCGCGGCATGCTGATCCGCGATTACTAGCGATTCCAGCTTCACGCAGTCGAGTTGCAGACTGCGATCCGAACTGAGAACAGATTTGTGGGATTGGCTTAACCTCGCGGTTTCGCTGCCCTTTGTTCTGTCCATTGTAGCACGTGTGTAGCCCAGGTCATAAGGGGCATGATGATTTGACGTCATCCCCACCTTCCTCCGGTTTGTCACCGGCAGTCACCTTAGAGTGCCCAACTGAATGCTGGCAACTAAGATCAAGGGTTGCGCTCGTTGCGGGACTTAACCCAACATCTCACGACACGAGCTGACGACAACCATGCACCACCTGTCACTCTGCCCCCGAAGGGGACGTCCTATCTCTAGGATTGTCAGAGGATGTCAAGACCTGGTAAGGTTCTTCGCGTTGCTTCGAATTAAACCACATGCTCCACCGCTTGTGCGGGCCCCCGTCAATTCCTTTGAGTTTCAGTCTTGCGACCGTACTCCCCAGGCGGAGTGCTTAATGCGTTAGCTGCAGCACTAAGGGGCGGAAACCCCCTAACACTTAGCACTCATCGTTTACGGCGTGGACTACCAGGGTATCTAATCCTGTTCGCTCCCCACGCTTTCGCTCCTCAGCGTCAGTTACAGACCAGAGAGTCGCCTTCGCCACTGGTGTTCCTCCACATCTCTACGCATTTCACCGCTACACGTGGAATTCCACTCTCCTCTTCTGCACTCAAGTTCCCCAGTTTCCAATGACCCTCCCCGGTTGAGCCGGGGGCTTTCACATCAGACTTAAGAAACCGCCTGCGAGCCCTTTACGCCCAATAATTCCGGACAACGCTTGCCACCTACGTATTACCGCGGCTGCTGGCACGTAGTTAGCCGTGGCTTTCTGGTTAGGTACCGTCAAGGTACCGCCCTATTCGAACGGTACTTGTTCTTCCCTAACAACAGAGCTTTACGATCCGAAAACCTTCATCACTCACGCGGCGTTGCTCCGTCAGACTTTCGTCCATTGCGGAAGATTCCCTACTGCTGCCTCCCGTAGGAGTCTGGGCCGTGTCTCAGTCCCAGTGTGGCCGATCACCCTCTCAGGTCGGCTACGCATCGTTGCCTTGGTGAGCCGTTACCTCACCAACTAGCTAATGCGCCGCGGGTCCATCTGTAAGTGGTAGCCGAAGCCACCTTTTATGTTTGAACCATGCGGTTCAAACAAGCATCCGGTATTAGCCCCGGTTTCCCGGAGTTGTCCCAGTCTTACAGACAGGTTACCCACGTGTTACTCACCCGTCCGCCGCTAACATCAGGGAGCAAGCTCCCATCTGTCCGCTCGACTTGCATGTATTAGGCACGCCGCCAGCGTTCGTCCTGAGCCAGGATCAAACTCTCCGATAAAATGGATCACAGGTTAAGTTCACCGCATCCTGCGGTGACACCTGCGTGACCTGCGTCGTGCAGATCTAGTTTGACTGACTACGCACATCGCTGTGCGATTTATAAAAAAATGAATTAACAGGTACGTTTTGTCTTGTTTAGTTTTCAAAGAACTTTGTTATCGCTCTTAAGGCGACTTTATAATCATAACATTTCTTGTCGCTTTAGTCAATAACTTTTTTAAAATAATTTCTTTTCAAAAAGCGATTCGTCATCAGCGACGTATACTAGAATAACACCTTCAATTATTAAAGTCAACATATAATATCATTTAAATAATAAATTGCTTAATGACGACTAATGCAGCTATTCCCGGTATTCCTAAAATCCCGCTGATGGCTGTTGTGACAAGATTAATCGGCACATGAATGCCAAGACTGCCGCCAAACATATTTACACAAACCAGCAGCAAAGCGCCCGCCACAAATTTAACAGCTGTGATGCCAATCCACTTTAAAGGCTTTCCAGCTGAACCTGATAAAAAAAGAAGAATAACCAGTCCTAAAATAATCCCTATAATAAAAATAGGCTCCATGAATCTTCTCATCTCCTTCGCTTGTTCTAGTACAAGCTTATGAGAAGATCCAGGAGTTTAGACCACTTACTTCCACCGGCTGATTTTTAAATTTCGCCGCTTTGCTTCCCTCAAGTAAAAAAAATACTTCGCTTCAGCTACTTTCAATTCGTATAACACTTCAGCTGACGGTTCTAAGCTTTTTTCAACCAGCTTTTTTTGCCTGTTCCATTCTTCCTTTTGCTTAAAAAGCTGCTCAATTAGTTTTTCATCAAACTCTCTTCTCAATGTTTTCTTGCGAAGAAAACCCATGGATCGCTTTTTCCTCCTTACAATTCACGTCTTCCTTCAAGTGCTTTAGAAAGAGTGACCTCATCAGCATATTCCAAATCGCCGCCGACGGGCAGTCCGTGGGCAATACGGGAGAGCTTAATACCAGACGGCTTCAAGAGCCTTGATATATACATCGCCGTTGCTTCCCCTTCTATATTAGGGTTTGTCGCGAGAATCACTTCTGTCACTTGATCATCCTGTAATCGTTTTAACAATTCTGGTATTTTAATATCCTCCGGTCCGATGCCGTCCATTGGAGAAATGGCGCCGTGGAGAACATGATACTGTCCGCTGTATTCCTTCATTTTCTCCATAGCGATAACATCCTTAGGGTCTTGCACAACACAGATAACAGACTTATCCCTGCGCGCATCTTCGCAAATATAGCATGGGTCCTGATCTGTAATATGCCCGCAAACTGAACAATATGTCAGGTTGCGTTTCGCATTTACTAAGGCTTTCGCAAAATCTAATACCACATCTTCTTTCATACCTAGAACAAAAAAAGCCAGACGAACCGCTGTTTTCGGTCCGATCCCTGGCAATTTCATAAAGCTGTCAATCAGCTTTGATATTGGTTCAGGATATTGCATGTTCTTTTATCCCCCTAGAATAAACCTGGCATGTTCATTCCCTTTGTAAATTGACCCATTGTTTCGTTTGTGATCTCGTCAACTTTTTTCAAAGCTTCATTCGTTGCAGCAAGCACTAAATCTTGAAGCATATCGATATCTTCGGGATCAACGACTTCTTCTTTGATAATAACATCCAGGACTTCTTTTTGGCCGTTCACTTTTACTGTAACCATACCGCCGCCAGCAGTTCCTTCAACAACCTGTTCTGCAAGCTCTTCTTGAGCCTTCGCCATGTCCTTTTGCATTTTTTGCATTTGTTTCATCATTTTTTGCATATTTCCCATTCCGCCACGCATAGCATTCACTCTCTTTCATTTTGTTAGTCTTTTATTTCAATTAAATCCGCTCCGACAAGCTTTTTCGCCTCGGCAATAAGCGGGTCTTCTTCAGCCGGTTCATTTGACCCTTCATTTTCCTGCTGATGGTCCACTAAAAATTCTTCTCTTATTTTACCCCATTGTGCTTCTGGAACGCCAATCAAATCCATTCTTTTTCCGAGCATCGATTCTAAAATCTGTTCAAGATTGGTTCGGACTCCGTTGTTGTCCTCGGCGACCATTTTACAATGAATTTCAAATTTGAATTTCAGAACAAATGCCGCTGAGGCGGCAGCCACAGGTTCACTGTCATTCAGCAAAGCCGCATGCGAAACTTTGTTTTGCTGTTTGAGATGAGCAAGAAGCTTGCCCCAGCTGTTTTTCAGCTGATCAAGGTCCGGTCTCGTCGCTTCCTTCAGAATTTCATGAATTCTGCCTACTGGCGCTTTGTAATTCGATTTCCCGCCCTTTGGCACACGCGGCGCTTCTTTTTTCGGGCTTTCCGCAGCTGCTTTAACGCCTGTTGTTTTAAGCCGCTCCACTTCCTGCTCGAGCTGCTGAATTTTATTCATCAGCATATCGACTTCCGGAAGGTCAGCTGCTGATTGATGAGACGTTTGGCAAATCTTCACCACCGCCACTTCAAAAAAGATACGGGGATGATTTGTCCATTTCATTTCCTGATGGCTCTTGTTCAGAATATCAATCATTTCATATATGGCCTGCGCCGGAATGTGTTCGCTGAGTCCCCGGAACGTTTCATCAACTTTTACTTTTTCGAGCACTCCTTCTAAACCTGGGGCTGTTTTGTACAGGAGCATGTCCCTGAAATAGAAAATCATATCCTCTATCAGCTTAGCCGGATCTTTCCCTTGCTGCAGCAGTTCGTTTAATGTTTCCAGTGCGTCAGAAACGTTTTTGTCGTGCAGGGACTGTGCAAGCTTTCCTATATTTAATTGAGAAACCGCCCCGGTAATCAGAAGCGCATCATCGACTTTGAGCTCGTCGCCGCTGAATGATACGGCCTGATCAAGAAGGCTCAGGGCATCCCTCATCCCTCCGTCCGCAGCGCTCGCGATGATATCAAGTGATCCTTCTTCCACTTGCAGCTGTTCAGCATCAACAATTTTATTCATACACCCGACAATCGCTTGGGATGTAATTCGTTTAAAATCAAAACGCTGACATCTTGAGATAATGGTTAAAGGGATTTTGTGCGGTTCTGTTGTCGCTAAAATGAAAATACAATGTTCAGGCGGCTCTTCTAATGTTTTTAGTAACGCATTAAAGGCGCCGATAGAAAGCATATGTACCTCATCTATGATATATACCTTATATGTGACGGCCGATGGGGCAAACTTCACCTTATCGCGAATATCACGAATCTCATCAACACCGTTATTAGATGCGGCGTCAATTTCTATGACATCGGATATGGACCCGTTTGTTATCCCTTTACAGGCCGCACATTCGTTGCATGGCTCATCAACAGGAGCATGTTCACAGTTGACAGCTTTGGCAAATATTTTGGCTGCACTGGTTTTTCCCGTTCCCCTCGGCCCGGAAAACAGATAGGCGTGAGAAAACTTTTTTTGCAAAAGGGCATTTTGCAGCGTTTTTGTAATGTGTTCTTGTCCAACCACATCTTCAAAGCGCTGAGGCCTGAATACTCGATATAAAGCTTGGTAACTCACGGGTTTGCCCTCCTCCGTTATTCATCAATCCCATTATACATGAACCTTGTTTCGATTCCAAAAGCTCTTTTCACATAACAAAAAACTCACCTAATAATAGGTGAGTCTGAAAATTTGATGATTGATTTACCGTGCACCTTCTGTCGATTCGCTACCCTAAGCGTTACTTAAGCAGTTAGCTCGGCCCAGGCAACCCTGCGGCACATGAGAGGTTTCACTTAATGCTGCTTCCTTCCGGACCTGACATGGTTCATGAATTCCCATTGCGCAGGACCCAAACGTCAACACCACTTACTTAAGGCAGACCTTAAAGTAAACGAACCTCGAGAAGGGGTTCGGCCCTGCTAGAGCGGATTGCAGGTACAGGGCACCGCTACCTCCCCGCTTAGCACGGCAAAATAAATATCAAATTTTTTCACGCATCTATCGCGATGCATACATAAGTATATCGTTTCCCCCTAAAAATTGCAACCGGACTACTCAGACAAGTTTTTCCTATAAGCTTTCTTCTTTTTTCGCAGTTCTCTAAAAAACGAACTGAGCATTTCTCCACATTCCTCCTCAAGCACCCCGCTCACCACTTCAGCCTGGTGGTTAAAGCGTTCTTCCTGTAAAAGATTCATAAGCGTGCCTGAACAGCCGCCTTTAGGGTCAAATGCACCAAATACCACTTTTTCCACTCGCGAAAGCACGACGGCACCGGCACACATCGGACAAGGCTCAAGTGTCACATAAAGGGTCGCACCCTCCAGCCGCCATGTTCCCAGCGTCTTACACGCTTCATCAATCACAAGCATTTCCGCATGAGCGATTGACCGCTGCTCCGTCTCTCTTAAATTATGTGCACGCGATACAATTTCATCATTCATGACAAGCACTGCGCCGATTGGCACTTCACCTTTCTCTTCAGCTTTTTTCGCTTCTTTAATTGCTTCTTTCATATAAAGTTCATCTTGTGTCATAAGGGTAAGCTCTCTTTTCAAAGTTTTTTCATTGCCTAAAAAGGCTACATATTAACTATAACTAAAACGGAAAGGAGACTGTCGATTGTCCAAAGCAGACACAGCTCTTCTCATTGTAGACATAATCAATAATTTTAAATTCGATATGGGGGAAAGCCTCGCTAAAAAAACAGAAAAAATCGTTCCTCACATTTTATCATTAAAGGAGCATGCGAGACAAAATGACTGGCCGATTATTTACATTAATGACCATTACGGACTTTGGCAAGCTGATATTAAAAATATTCAGCAAGAATGCACAAATGAAAGAAGCAAAGATATCATCAGACAAATAGCTCCGGAAGATGCCGATTATTTTTTAATCAAGCCGAAGCATTCCGCCTTTTACGAAACAGCCCTTCACACTCTCCTTACCGAATTGCAGGTGGAGCATATTATCATAACAGGTATAGCCGGGAACATATGCGTGCTGTTTACCGCTAATGACGCTTACATGAGGGAATACAGCATCACGATTCCTAAAGACTGCATCGCCTCAAATCGTGATGAAGACAACGAATTTGCCTTAACCATGATGGAGAATGTTCTTTTCGCTGAAATTACGACAGAGAAACAAATTACAGAAAAATAAACATGATCAGCGCTTTTCTTTCATACATTGATAGCGATATGAAAGGAGGCGTTTTTCATTCAAATTTATGTGGTGAAACAAGGCGACACTCTTTCTGCTATCGCTTCACAATACAGAACAACTGTAAGTGAAATCGCAGAAACGAATGAAATACCGAATCCCGACAGCCTTGTTGTCGGACAAACCATTGTCATTCCAATAGCCGGCCAGTTCTATGATGTTCAACAAGGTGATACCCTGACATCCATCGCACGGCGGTTCAATACAACGGCAGCCGAGCTTGCCAGGATTAACCGCATCCAGTTAAATGCCGTGCTGCAGATCGGTTTCCGTTTATACATTCCACCCATTCCTAAACGAGACATCGAGTCAAATGCTTATCTGGAACCACGCGGAAATCAAATCAGTGAAAATCTTCAGCAGGCGGCCCGGGAAGCGTCACCCTACTTAACGTACCTTGGCGCATTCAGTTTTCAGGCACAGCGTGACGGGACCTTAGTCGCCCCGCCTTTAACGAATTTAAGAAGCATTACAGAGAATCAAAACACGACATTGATGATGATTATAACGAACCTTGAAAATCAGGCATTCAGCGATGAGCTCGGCCGGATCATCTTAAACGACAATACTGTGAAAAGAAGACTTTTAAATGAAATAGTCGAGAATGCCAGAAGATATGGGTTCTATGATATTCATTTTGACTTTGAATATTTGCGGCCTCAGGATAGAGAAGCCTATAATCAATTTCTCCGTGAAGCAAGGGATCTTTTCCATCGAGAAGGTTTTGAAATTTCTACTGCGCTCGCCCCTAAAACAAGCGCAACACAGCAAGGCAGATGGTACGAAGCTCATGATTACAGGGCACATGGCCAAATTGTTGACTTTGTTGTTCTCATGACATATGAATGGGGCTACAGCGGAGGACCGGCTCAAGCCGTTTCTCCAATCGGGCCTGTTAGAGATGTTATCGAATATGCTTTGACTGAAATGCCTGCAAATAAAATTGTCATGGGCCAGAATTTATATGGGTATGACTGGACGCTGCCATATAAAGCAGGAGGACCCCTAGCAAAAGCCATAAGCCCTCAGCAAGCCCTTGTCATTGCCGCTCAAAACAACGCAGCCATTCAGTATGACCAAACAGCTCAAGCGCCTTTCTTCCGCTATACTGATGCAGAAAACAAAAGGCACGAGGTATGGTTCGAGGATGCCCGCTCGATCCAAGCAAAATTCAATCTGATTAAAGAGCTGAATTTAAGAGGCATCAGCTATTGGAAACTGGGTCTTTCCTTCCCGCAAAACTGGCTGCTGCTGTCTGATCAATTTAATATTGTCAAAAAGACGTTTCGATAATTTAGAAACGTCTTTTTTTCATGGGGGCACCCAAGGGTTGTGATACAATATGAAAGTCGGCAACTGACGAACGTTTTTCAGAAATAAGGAGGATTCCGATGAATACAGCCCCTTTTATTGCAATAGAAGGTCCTATCGGGGCAGGAAAAACAACCCTCGCAACGATGCTCTCACAAGAGCTCGAAATCCCTATGATCAATGAGATTGTTGAGGATAACCCGTACCTTGATAAGTTTTATGACAATATAGAGGAATGGAGCTTCCAGCTTGAGATGTTTTTTCTTTGTCACAGATACAAACAGCTTGAAGACACCACTGATTACTTTTTAAAAAAGGGACAGCCTGTGATAGCTGATTATCACATTTATAAAAATGTGATTTTTGCGGAACGCACCCTCTCTCAACATCAGTTGGAAAAATATAAAAAGATTTATCACCTGTTAACAGATGATCTGCAAAAGCCGAATTTCATCATTTACATAAAGGCTAGTCTGCCCACCCTGTTACATCGCATTGAAAAACGCGGACGCCCCTTTGAGAAGAAAATTGAAACAAGCTATTTGGAGCAGCTGATCGCAGATTATGAAGTCGCCATCAAACAGCTGCAGGAAGCAGATCCTGAACTTACAGTTGTAACGATAGATGGTGATTCAAAAGACTTCGTTTTGAATAAGAGCGACTTTGAACGCATTGCCGCCCATGTAAAGGAGCTTATCGTATGAAAGACCATCACATCCCTAAAAATTCAATTATCACAGTAGCAGGAACAGTAGGTGTCGGAAAATCGACTTTAACAAAAGCTTTGGCTAAACGGCTTGGATTTAAAACCTCTCTGGAGGAAGTCGATCATAATCCATACTTAGAAAAGTTCTATCATGATTTTGAACGTTGGAGTTTTCATCTGCAAATCTATTTCTTAGCTGAACGCTTCAAAGAACAGAAAACGATTTTTGAAGCAGGCGGAGGATTTGTACAGGATCGTTCTATTTATGAAGACACAGGAATTTTCGCGAAAATGCACGCTGACAAAGGGACAATGTCAAAGATTGATTATAAAACCTACACAAGCCTTTTCGAAGCAATGGTCATGACACCGTATTTCCCACACCCTGATGTATTGATCTATTTAGAAGGAGATCTGGAGAACATTTTAAACCGGATTGAAGAACGGGGCCGTGAAATGGAGCTTCAGACAAGCCGGTCTTATTGGGAAGAAATGCATACACGCTATGAAAATTGGATAAGCGGTTTTAACGCCTGCCCTGTTTTAAAGCTTCGCATTGAGGATTATGATCTGCTTAACGACGAAAGCTCAATTGAAAACATTGTAGATCAAATTGCTGCAGTTATTCATGAAAATCAAAAAAAGTGAATCTCAGTTGAGATTCACTTTTTCATTATAATAAAAAATCCGTTGCAACGAACGCAACGGACAAAACAATCTCCAATATATGCTTGTGTTTCATTAGAATTAAAATCAATATGGCGGAGGAAGAGGGATTCGAACCCCCGCGGGCTTTGACACCCCTGTCGGTTTTCAAGACCGATCCCTTCAGCCGGACTTGGGTATTCCTCCGTATCGACAAGACTTAATATATCATGAATGTTCTTATATGGTCAAGCATTTTCAAAAACTTTTTTCTCACTTTTATAAAATGTTCTGTTTACACAGGCAAAAAGGCGCACCTTGTCAGGCGCACCTTGTCATTATTTTATGGTTTCATTACTTCTTTATTCCCCATATAAGGGCGAAGCACTTTCGGAATTACAACGCTTCCGTCTTCCTGCTGATAATTTTCTAAGATAGCGGCAACTGTTCTTCCAACCGCCAGACCTGAACCGTTCAGTGTGTGTACATGCTCAGGCTTGCCTTTCGCTTCACGTCTGAAACGAATGTTCGCACGTCTTGCCTGAAACGCTTCGAAGTTGCTGCAAGAAGAGATTTCACGATATGTGTCTTGGCTTGGGATCCAAACTTCGATATCGTATTTTTTCGCCGCCGTAAAACCTAGATCACCCGTACACATGCTCATGACACGGTATGGAAGCTCGAGCAGCTGAAGAACTCGTTCTGCTTGGTTTGTAAGCTTCTCTAATTCTTCATAAGAATCTTCAGGCTTCACAAACTTCACAAGCTCAACTTTATTAAATTGGTGCTGACGGATTAATCCGCGTGTATCACGCCCTGCTGAACCAGCTTCAGAACGGAAGCAGGCACTGAATGCCGCATAGTTAATCGGCAGGCTGTCACCTGAAAGAATTTCATCGCGATGCATGTTTGTAATCGGTACTTCCGCGGTCGGAATTAAGAAGTAATCTTCTTCTCTGATTTTAAATGCATCCTCTTCGAATTTAGGGAGCTGGCCCGTTCCTGTCATGCTTGCGCGGTTTACCATATAAGGCGGAATCACTTCAGTATAGTTATACTCATCTACATGCAGATCAAGCATAAAGTTATAAAGTGCACGCTCCAGACGGGCACCTAACCCTTTATAGAAAACGAAACGGCTTCCTGTTACTTTTGAAGCACGTTCAAAATCAAGAATACTCAGCTCATCTGCAATATCCCAGTGCGGCTTCGCCTCGTAATCAAATGAAGGCTTTTCACCCCATTGACGTACTTCTATGTTGTCGTCTTCTGTTTCACCTACAGGAACAGACTCATGCGGAATGTTTGGGATGGAAAGGAGAATGGTATCAAGCTCAGATTCCACTGTTCTTAATTCTTCATCCAGCTTTTTAATCTCCTCACCGACTTCACGCATTTCTTTAATGATGTGATCCGCGTCTTTTTTCTCACGTTTCAGCACAGCAACCTGCTGAGATACTTCATTCCGTTTTCCCTTTAACTCTTCAACTTTACCGATAAGCTCTCTTCGTCTATCGTCCAGCGTCTCAAACTTATCAAAATCGGTTAAGTCTTCGCCTTTGTGTACAAGCTTTGCTTTAATATCTTGAAAATTTGCTCTCAGCATTTTTGTATCAAGCATGCGAAACACTCCTTTTTATAAAATTTGTCGAAAATAAAAAGAGCCCTCATCCCCATAAAGGGACGAGAGCTCTCGCGTTGCCACCCTGATTGAAAACAAGCCAAAGACTCGTTTACCACTTTCAAACATAACGGTTATCCCGTAAATGCCTACTTGTTTCAGCATTTCGCTCAAGGATGGATTCAGACAGCATCTTTACCGATTCACACCAACCATCGGCTCTCTTGGAAAGAGAGGCTTCCTACTAGTTCCTGTCAACGCTTTTCGATCTTTATTTGTGCTTATAATGTACTATAAGTTTCCACAGCTTTCAACTGTTTTATACAAGTGCTTTCTGCTTGTATTCCTCTACCATTTGAACAAATAACTGTGTCACTCGGTGATCATCTGTGAGCTCCGGATGGAATGAGCAGCCTAGGAATTGATCCTGTTTAGCGGCTACAATACGGCCATTATGTTCCGAAAGAACTTCAACATTTTCACCAGCTTCTAAAATATGCGGCGCGCGGATGAATACCCCTGTAAAAGGCTCGTCAAGGCCTGTGATTGTTAAATCAGCTTCAAAACTGTCAACCTGCCGGCCAAACGAATTGCGTTCAACAACCACATTCAGAAGACCTAAATGAGTATTATCTGAACCAGCAATTTCTTTTGCTAATATAATTAATCCGGCGCATGTCCCGAACATCGGTTTTCCTTGAGCAGCAAATTCACGAAGCGGCTCCATGAATTGATATGTATCAATCAAACGCCGCATCGTTGTGCTCTCACCACCAGGCAAAATCAGCCCGTCAATGTCATTCAGCTGCTCCGGACGTTTAACGACAAGACCAGCCGCGCCGCATGCTTCAATTGCACGGATATGCTCTCTAACTGCTCCTTGAAGTCCTAGTACTCCTATTGTTAACATGTCAGCAGCGCTCCTATATTCCTACCAGCCGCGTTCTTGCATACGCTGTTCTGGAAGTAAGTTTGAGATTTCAATCCCTTTCATTGCGGTACCAAGATCTTTAGAAAGCTCAGCGATCAATTTGTAATCAGTGTAGTGAGTTGTTGCTTCCACAATGGCTTTCGCAAATTTAGCAGGATTGTCTGATTTGAAAATACCAGAGCCAACAAATACTCCGTCAGCACCAAGCTGCATCATGAGAGCAGCATCAGCAGGAGTTGCTACGCCGCCAGCGGCAAAGTTAACGACAGGAAGCTTGCCGTCTTTTTTAATTTGCAGGAGAAGCTCGTAAGGAGCACCTAAGTTTTTCGCTTCTGTCATGAGTTCATCATCACTCATCGCAACTACTTTACGCACTTGAGCGTTTACTTTGCGCATATGGCGAACAGCCTCAACAATATTTCCTGTTCCAGGCTCACCTTTCGTACGAAGCATAGAAGCACCTTCAGCAATACGGCGTGTTGCTTCACCGAGATCACGGCAGCCGCAGACGAAAGGAACTTTGTATTCATTTTTATTCAAATGAAATTCTTCGTCAGCCGGAGTCAGAACTTCACTTTCATCAATATAGTCAACACCCATAGCTTCAAGCACACGCGCTTCAACAATATGTCCGATACGCGCTTTCGCCATTACCGGGATAGATACTGCATTCATTACTTCTTCCACGATTGTAGGGTCAGCCATACGGGCAACTCCTCCAGCCGCGCGAATATCAGCTGGTACTCGCTCCAGCGCCATTACAGCGACAGCTCCAGCCTCTTCAGCAATTTTCGCTTGTTCCGCATTGATGACGTCCATGATGACGCCGCCCTTTTGCATTTCTGCCATTCCGCGTTTTACACGTTCAGTACCTGTTTGAGCCATTTTTTGGTCCCCCTAATCAAGGTATAGTTATATGATTTCTAGTCCTTATTGTATCCTAGAAATCCAATAATTCATATGGATATATATCATTTTATTCGGTTTTAAGCGCTTTGAAAATCATTTTTTATTAAAAATTGGTTTTTTTCAGTATATTAAGCGAAAGAGCCCTAACATGAATCAGAGCTCTTTCAATTGATTAAAACCAGCCGGTTACCGTATCAACAATACTTCCCCAAATGCCGGCGAAAAATCCGCCGATACTGCGCATTGTCAGAACAAACCAGTTTGCTTTTTCTACTTTTTCTTTTGTAACAAGGTCTACCCCGGCCAGATTGCTGTTAAGGAATCCGTAATCCTTTTCATCACCTGTATATTCCGCAGTCAGTTGCCCAACCTTCGTTCCTTTTTTCACAGGAGCAGTTAGCGTATCTTTATTTAATGTGACCTTCGCTTTGTAATTCTTTTCTTCACCATTTTTTACAGGAAGAGAGAATGCTTTGTTTGTCACAATGGCTGTTTCTTTCTCTTTACCCTTATCAACTGAAATTTCTTTATGGCCCTTTACTTGATCGCCTTCAGCGTACATTTCTTTCATGGAGAAATTGTCGAAGGCATAATCGAACATTTTTTTGGTCTCATCGAAACGGCCTGTATGAATGTTGCCCTTTGCGTTCAATACAACAGTAATGACACGCATTCCGTTGAGTTCGGCTGTTCCTGTGAAGCATGAACCCGCAGAGTCGGTAGAACCTGTTTTCAGACCATCTACAGTCGCTTTTTTATACTCGCTGACGAGCCCTTTCAGCATGAAGTTCCAGTTGGGCATGTCCATTTCATCATCGGTGCCCTCTCTGAACTTGGTTTTGGCGATACTGGAGGTCTCGAGAACCTCAGGGTAGTCAGTAATCAAGTGATCTGCAAGAATCGCCATATCCTTAGCAGAAACTTCACTTTCTTCATCTGCGCTTGTCCCCTCGGGCTGATGCCCGTGAAGATCTTTGTTTTCAAGACCTGTTGCGTTAACAAATTTGTAATCTGTTAAGCCAAGTTCTTTCGCTTTTGCATTCATTTTTTTCACAAATTCAGTTTCAGAACCCGCAACGATTTCTGCAATCCCAATAGCGGCAGCATTTGCAGAATAAATTGCTGTAGCTTGATATAGTTCTTTTACTGTGTATTTCCCGTCCTTACGAAGAGGGACGTTTGATAAGCTGTTATCTTGGGAAATCTCATACACATAGTCATCAGGTGTATAGGTTTGGTCCCATTTCACTTTACCTTCATCAATTGCTTCTAATAACAGATACTCTGTCATCATTTTTGTCATACTGGCAATTGGCAGTCTCTTATCTGCATTTTTACTGTACAGAATTTTACCTGAAGAAGCTTCGATCATAATAGCAGCTGCTGCATTGATATCAATTGGATCACTGGCTGCTTTTGCTTTTGACATTGGAGCCAAACAAGTGACAGCTAGTGTTAATACAACCAATGACATCAATAACTGTTTACATTTCATGATGTTCAATCGTACGACCTCCGTATTTCATTTTCTTTATCTATAATTAAGCCGTTAAGGACATTTTCAACGCACAACAGTATAAATTTTATCATAATCAGTATAAAAAAAATAGACAGAGTCAGAGACCCTGTCAAATGTTTTTAATTTGTAACAATTTATTATGAAATTGTATAGTTCGGTGATTCTTTTGTAATCTGTACATCATGCGGATGGCTTTCACGAAGTCCTGCGCCAGTCATGCGAATGAACTGAGCTTCTTCTCTTAAAGCGTGAAGATCTTTGGACCCGCAATATCCCATCCCGGAGCGAAGACCGCCGACTAGCTGATAAACTGTTTCTTCAACTGGTCCTTTGTAAGGTGTGCGTCCTTCAATTCCTTCAGGAACGAATTTTTTGTTTTCTTCTTGGAAGTAACGGTCTTTACTTCCTTTTTCCATTGCAGCAACTGACCCCATACCGCGGTATACTTTAAATCTTCTGCCTTGGTAGATTTCAGTTTCCCCTGGACTTTCTGACGTACCCGCAAGCAAGCTTCCAAGCATAACAGCATGTCCACCGGCTGCCAATGCTTTCGTGATATCACCAGAGAATTTAATTCCACCGTCTGCGATGATTGTTTTGCCATGCATTCTTGCTTCAGACGCACAATCATAAATTGCTGTAATTTGCGGAACACCCACACCTGCTACCACGCGTGTTGTACAAATTGAACCAGGTCCGATTCCAACTTTGACAACATCTACTCCAGCCTCGATAAGCGCTCTCGTCGCTTCAGCTGTTGCAACGTTTCCAGCAATAATGTTTAATTCGGGATATGTTTCACGGATTTTTGTTACTGTGTTTAATACGCCTTGAGAATGTCCGTGAGCTGTATCAATAACTATAACATCGACATTAGCTTCGACAAGCTTTTTGACGCGAGTCATTGTGTCGCCGGTTACACCAACTGCCGCGCCAACGATCAGACGGCCGTGAACGTCTTTAGATGAGTTCGGGAACTCAATGACTTTTTCAATGTCTTTGATTGTGATTAGACCTTTTAATTTATTCTGGTCATCAACGAGAGGAAGCTTTTCAATTTTATGTTTCTGCAAAATCTTTTCAGCTTCATCAAGAGTCGTTCCTACAGGTGCAGTAACAAGCTCTTCTTTCGTCATGACATCGCTGATTTTCATTGAGTAGTCAGAAATAAAACGAAGATCACGGTTTGTAATAATTCCGACAAGCTTTTGGTCTTCTTCGTTATCTACAATCGGAACACCGGAAATTCTGTATTTCCCCATCAAGTGCTCCGCATCAAATACTTGGTGATCAGGAGTTAAAAAGAAGGGATTTGTGATAACGCCGCGTTCAGAACGCTTTACTTTATCAACTTGTTCAGCCTGTTGTTCAATGGACATGTTTTTATGAATGATGCCCAAGCCGCCCTGTCTAGCCATTGCAATTGCCATTGCTGATTCTGTTACAGTGTCCATACCTGCGCTGATGACAGGAATATTCAGCTTTAACGTTTTTGTTAGTTCTACAGATAAATCCACATCACGCGGAAGTACCTCTGACTTAGCTGGCAGAAGCAGCACATCGTCGAACGTTAAGCCTTCTTTTGAAAATTTACTTTCCCACATTAGTAAATCCCCCTCTTTTCGGCAAAATATTATATGTAGATTATCAACTAGCCAAGAGCATGTCAAGGAAGCGGAAAAGAGTTGAAATATTTAGATAACGGAAAGGATAAAGAAATACATATGACATATCATAAGTGGAAAGACTTAGCGCTATTTTACTCCGTTGAATCAACCCAGAAATTTCTAGAGAAAACTTATATTTTAAACGGCATTGATGAAGCGAAAAAAAACGCTTTCAAAAACAGTGAACGGTTTATTTATTTCTTAAAGCATGCTGAATCGTTTTATAAACAAGCCTCATCTTCCCCTTTAGAAATCAAGCCGATTCTTTTATTTTACGGAATGGCACAGCTTATCAAGGCATGTCTAATTACACGGGATCCTCATTATCCAAGCCATGCATCAGTACTGGCACACGGCGTAACAACAAGAAAGCGAAAGAAACAGAATTATTGTTTTGGCGACGATGAAGTAAAAATACAACGAAACGGCCTATGCATACACTTCATGAAACACTTATTCGGACAATCCGATATTATAGATGAAAGATATACCATGAAAAAACTACTGATGGCGATTCCAGAACTAAGTGATGCTTTCTATTTTCAGCAGAAAGAACGTTTTATGACAAAAGTAGAAAAGGATAAGGACAGGATTTCTGTACCAGAGGAGGCGGTCATCAATTATAAAATGTCTGATTCAAGATTTGCCGAATATATGTCCCATCATTTTCAATGGTCGTTTACAAAGAAAAATGAACACGAGCTGCAGTTTGACATTTCACCGCAAGACACGAAGCCATGCACATCAATCAGTTTGTTATATGACATGGGAAAGAATCAATATTATATCCCTTCTCAAAGGGAGCAATTTCTGAGACTTCCTGAAATGGCCATTCATTATTTAATTTTGTACAACATAGGGATGATTGCGAGATATGAGACGGAGTGGTGGTATGAGCTGTTAACCCAGCATATAAGTGATGATTACGTACTAATTCAGCAGTTTTTATTAGTGACTGAAAACAAATTCCCGAAATACGCTTTACAATTTCTTCTTCATTGTTGATAAACAAAAAAACCAGCTCAATGAGCTGGGTTTTACCTTGCTTGGCGGCGTCCTACTCTCACAGGGGGAACCCCCCGACTACCATCGGCGCTGAAGAGCTTAACTTCCGTGTTCGGCATGGGAACGGGTGTGACCTCTTCGCTATCGCCACCAAACAAATGCCTTCAGGATGAAGGTACTGGGCGTTTCTCACAGGATGTGAGAGCCCTTAGCGGAGTTTCCTTGCTTTTCCGCCTTTTAGAGAGATGTTCTCTCAAAACTAGATAACAGATGTGACATCATTCAAAATGTGGTTAAGTCCTCGATCGATTAGTATCTGTCAGCTCCATGTGTCGCCACACTTCCACCTCAGACCTATCAACCTGATCATCTTTCAGGGATCTTACTTCCTTGCGGAATGGGAAATCTCATCTTGAGGGGGGCTTCATGCTTAGATGCTTTCAGCACTTATCCCGTCCGCACATAGCTACCCAGCGATGCCCTTGGCAGAACAACTGGTACACCAGCGGTGCGTCCATCCCGGTCCTCTCGTACTAAGGACAGCTCCTCTCAAATTTCCTGCGCCCGCGACGGATAGGGACCGAACTGTCTCACGACGTTCTGAACCCAGCTCGCGTACCGCTTTAATGGGCGAACAGCCCAACCCTTGGGACCGACTACAGCCCCAGGATGCGATGAGCCGACATCGAGGTGCCAAACCTCCCCGTCGATGTGGACTCTTGGGGGAGATAAGCCTGTTATCCCCGGGGTAGCTTTTATCCGTTGAGCGATGGCCCTTCCATGCGGAACCACCGGATCACTAAGCCCGACTTTCGTCCCTGCTCGACTTGTAGGTCTCGCAGTCAAGCTCCCTTGTGCCTTTACACTCTGCGAATGATTTCCAACCATTCTGAGGGAACCTTTGGGCGCCTCCGTTACCTTTTAGGAGGCGACCGCCCCAGTCAAACTGCCCACCTGACACTGTCTCCCCGCCCGATAAGGGCGGCGGGTTAGAAGGTCAATACAGCCAGGGTAGTATCCCACCGATGCCTCCACCGAAGCTAGCGCTCCGGTTTCCAAGGCTCCTACCTATCCTGTACAAGCTGTACCAACATTCAATATCAGGCTGCAGTAAAGCTCCACGGGGTCTTTCCGTCCTGTCGCGGGTAACCTGCATCTTCACAGGTACTATAATTTCACCGAGTCTCTCGTTGAGACAGTGCCCAGATCGTTGCGCCTTTCGTGCGGGTCGGAACTTACCCGACAAGGAATTTCGCTACCTTAGGACCGTTATAGTTACGGCCGCCGTTTACTGGGGCTTCAATTCGCACCTTCGCTTACGCTAAGCGCTCCTCTTAACCTTCCAGCACCGGGCAGGCGTCAGCCCCTATACTTCGCCTTACGGCTTCGCAGAGACCTGTGTTTTTGCTAAACAGTCGCCTGGGCCTATTCACTGCGGCTCTCTCGGGCTTGCACCCTAACAGAGCACCCCTTCTCCCGAAGTTACGGGGTCATTTTGCCGAGTTCCTTAACGAGAGTTCTCTCGATCACCTTAGGATTCTCTCCTCGCCTACCTGTGTCGGTTTGCGGTACGGGCACCTCTCACCTCGCTAGAGGCTTTTCTTGGCAGTGTGGAATCAGGAACTTCGCTACTATATTTCGCTCGCCATCACAGCTCAGCCTTATGGGAAACGGATTTGCCTATTTCCCAGCCTAACTGCTTGGACGCGGATATCCAATACCGCGCTTACCCTATCCTCCTGCGTCCCCCCATTACTCAAATGGTGAGGAGGTGGTACAGGAATATCAACCTGTTGTCCATCGCCTACGCCTTTCGGCCTCGGCTTAGGTCCCGACTAACCCTGAGCGGACGAGCCTTCCTCAGGAAACCTTAGGCATTCGGTGGAGGGGATTCTCACCCCTCTTTCGCTACTCATACCGGCATTCTCACTTCTAAGCGCTCCACCAGTCCTTCCGGTCTGGCTTCACAGCCCTTAGAACGCTCTCCTACCACTGTTCGAAGAACAGTCCGCAGCTTCGGTGATACGTTTAGCCCCGGTACATTTTCGGCGCAGAGTCACTCGACCAGTGAGCTATTACGCACTCTTTAAATGGTGGCTGCTTCTAAGCCAACATCCTGGTTGTCTAAGCAACTCCACATCCTTTTCCACTTAACGTATACTTTGGGACCTTAGCTGGCGGTCTGGGCTGTTTCCCTTTCGACTACGGATCTTATCACTCGCAGTCTGACTCCCAAGGATAAGTCATTGGCATTCGGAGTTTGACTGAATTCGGTAACCCGGTAGGGGCCCCTAGTCCAATCAGTGCTCTACCTCCAAGACTCTTACCTTGAGGCTAGCCCTAAAGCTATTTCGGAGAGAACCAGCTATATCCAGGTTCGATTGGCATTTCACCCCTACCCACACCTCATCCCCGCACTTTTCAACGTGCGTGGGTTCGGGCCTCCATTCAGTGTTACCTGAACTTCACCCTGGACATGGGTAGATCACCTGGTTTCGGGTCTACGACCACGTACTCATGCGCCCTATTCAGACTCGCTTTCGCTGCGGCTCCGCATCTTCTGCTTAACCTTGCACGGGATCGTAACTCGCCGGTTCATTCTACAAAAGGCACGCCATCACCCGTTAACGGGCTCTGACTACTTGTAGGCACACGGTTTCAGGATCTGTTTCACTCCCCTTCCGGGGTGCTTTTCACCTTTCCCTCACGGTACTGGTTCACTATCGGTCACTAGGGAGTATTTAGCCTTGGGAGATGGTCCTCCCGGATTCCGACGGAATTTCACGTGTTCCGCCGTACTCAGGATCCACTCAGGAGAGAACGAAGTTTTGACTACAGGGCTGTTACCTTCTATGGCGGGCCTTTCCAGACCTCTTCATCTACCTCGTTCTTTTGTAACTCCGTACAGAGTGTCCTACAACCCCAAGAGGCAAGCCTCTTGGTTTGGGCTAATCCCGTTTCGCTCGCCGCTACTCAGGGAATCGCATTTGCTTTCTCTTCCTCCGGGTACTTAGATGTTTCAGTTCCCCGGGTCTGCCTTCTCATATCCTATGAATTCAGATATGGATACCACTCCATTACGAGTGGTGGGTTTCCCCATTCGGAAATCTCCGGATCAAAGCTTGCTTACAGCTCCCCGAAGCATATCGGTGTTCGTCCCGTCCTTCATCGGCTCCTAGTGCCAAGGCATCCACCGTGCGCCCTTTCTAACTTAACCGTTAAAAAGAATCACTATGTGATATCTTGTATTACTAATTGAATGTGATGTCTACTGTTATCTAGTTTTCAAAGAACACGTTGGTGGAGCCTAGCGGGATCGAACCGCTGACCTCCTGCGTGCAAAGCAGGCGCTCTCCCAGCTGAGCTAAGGCCCCGTTTATTTAAGATGGTGGGCCTGAGTGGACTCGAACCACCGACCTCACGCTTATCAGGCGTGCGCTCTAACCAGCTGAGCTACAGGCCCATCTTAACTTATTCAAGGAACAAAGTTCCTTCAAAACTAAACAAGACAGGGAACGTTCTGTTTATAAGACCCAAGGTCTTATATTCCGTAATATATCCTTAGAAAGGAGGTGATCCAGCCGCACCTTCCGATACGGCTACCTTGTTACGACTTCACCCCAATCATCTGTCCCACCTTCGGCGGCTGGCTCCTAAAAGGTTACCTCACCGACTTCGGGTGTTACAAACTCTCGTGGTGTGACGGGCGGTGTGTACAAGGCCCGGGAACGTATTCACCGCGGCATGCTGATCCGCGATTACTAGCGATTCCAGCTTCACGCAGTCGAGTTGCAGACTGCGATCCGAACTGAGAACAGATTTGTGGGATTGGCTTAACCTCGCGGTTTCGCTGCCCTTTGTTCTGTCCATTGTAGCACGTGTGTAGCCCAGGTCATAAGGGGCATGATGATTTGACGTCATCCCCACCTTCCTCCGGTTTGTCACCGGCAGTCACCTTAGAGTGCCCAACTGAATGCTGGCAACTAAGATCAAGGGTTGCGCTCGTTGCGGGACTTAACCCAACATCTCACGACACGAGCTGACGACAACCATGCACCACCTGTCACTCTGCCCCCGAAGGGGACGTCCTATCTCTAGGATTGTCAGAGGATGTCAAGACCTGGTAAGGTTCTTCGCGTTGCTTCGAATTAAACCACATGCTCCACCGCTTGTGCGGGCCCCCGTCAATTCCTTTGAGTTTCAGTCTTGCGACCGTACTCCCCAGGCGGAGTGCTTAATGCGTTAGCTGCAGCACTAAGGGGCGGAAACCCCCTAACACTTAGCACTCATCGTTTACGGCGTGGACTACCAGGGTATCTAATCCTGTTCGCTCCCCACGCTTTCGCTCCTCAGCGTCAGTTACAGACCAGAGAGTCGCCTTCGCCACTGGTGTTCCTCCACATCTCTACGCATTTCACCGCTACACGTGGAATTCCACTCTCCTCTTCTGCACTCAAGTTCCCCAGTTTCCAATGACCCTCCCCGGTTGAGCCGGGGGCTTTCACATCAGACTTAAGAAACCGCCTGCGAGCCCTTTACGCCCAATAATTCCGGACAACGCTTGCCACCTACGTATTACCGCGGCTGCTGGCACGTAGTTAGCCGTGGCTTTCTGGTTAGGTACCGTCAAGGTACCGCCCTATTCGAACGGTACTTGTTCTTCCCTAACAACAGAGCTTTACGATCCGAAAACCTTCATCACTCACGCGGCGTTGCTCCGTCAGACTTTCGTCCATTGCGGAAGATTCCCTACTGCTGCCTCCCGTAGGAGTCTGGGCCGTGTCTCAGTCCCAGTGTGGCCGATCACCCTCTCAGGTCGGCTACGCATCGTTGCCTTGGTGAGCCGTTACCTCACCAACTAGCTAATGCGCCGCGGGTCCATCTGTAAGTGGTAGCCGAAGCCACCTTTTATGTTTGAACCATGCGGTTCAAACAAGCATCCGGTATTAGCCCCGGTTTCCCGGAGTTATCCCAGTCTTACAGGCAGGTTACCCACGTGTTACTCACCCGTCCGCCGCTAACATCAGGGAGCAAGCTCCCTTCTGTCCGCTCGACTTGCATGTATTAGGCACGCCGCCAGCGTTCGTCCTGAGCCAGGATCAAACTCTCCGATAATGGATCACAGGTTAAGTTCACCGCATCCTGCGGCAACACCTGTGTGACCTGCATCGTGCAGGCCTAGTTTGACTGACTACGCACATCACTGTGCGATTTATAAAAAAATGAATTAACAGGTACGTTTTGTCTTGTTTAGTTTTCAAAGAACTTTGCGCACTTCTCTCGAAGCGACTATTTAATAGTAACATTTTTAGTTAACTAGGTCAATACTTTTTCGAGAAAAGTTTTTGCTAGTCATGTTTATGTCTTTTAAAAGACAACAGAAATGATTATACCATAAATCTTATGACTGTAAAGGGTTATGGCACAAAAAAAGCGCAGCTTTTTCAGCTGCGCTTTTTCTCACACTTCTTCTTGTGTTTCTTCTTGATCATCTTCTTCATTTTTCTCCACTAATGCTACTGTAGCAACATGCTCTTCTTCCGCCATTCTGATAAGGCGCACACCTTGAGTGACACGTCCGGTGGTTGAGATGTCATCAATGTCCATTCTAATGAGTACGCCGCTGGCTGTAATAATCATTAGATCCTCTTCACCTTTAGTAGCTTTTACTGTTACTAATTGGCCGTTGTTCTCGGTGATTTTCGCTGTTTTGAGTCCTTTTCCGCCACGGCTTTGGGTTCTGTACTCTTCAGCCGGAGTTCGTTTTCCGTAACCTTTTTCAGTTACGATAAGGACATGTGATTCTTCCTCTAATATCTCCATTCCGACAACAACGTCATCATCAGTCAGGGTGATACCTTTTACGCCTGCCGCAGTTCTCCCCATTTCCCGAACATCCGTTTCAGGGAAACGAATCAGCAATCCATTTTTCGTTCCGATGACCATTTGTTTTGTGCCGTCAGTTAGACGTACACCCATCAATTCATCATCCTCACGAAGACTCAGAGCGATTAAGCCATTGTTACGGATATTAGCGAACTGAGAAAGCGAAGTTCGTTTTGAAACCCCGTGCTTTGTTGTGAAGAAAAGGTAAAGTTCCGCGTTGAATTCAGAGACTGGAATAATCGCGTTAATCCATTCACCTTTTTCTACTTCCAACAGGTTGATAATCGGGATTCCTTTTGCTGTTCTGCCGTATTCAGGGATTTCATATCCTTTTGCACGATACACTTTCCCCTTGTTCGAGAAGAAAAGAATCGTGTCATGCGTTGATGTAGAGATCAGATGTTCAACGAAATCATCTTCGTTTGTCCCCATGCCCTGAACGCCTTTTCCGCCACGCTTTTGACTGCGGTAGGTTGAGGCAGGCAGACGTTTGATATATCCGTTGTGTGTCAGGGTGACAACGATGTTTTCTCTTTCGATGAGATCTTCATCTTCAATTGTTTCAAGACCGGCAGTGACGATCTCAGTGCGTCTTTCATCGTTAAAACGCTCTTTAATTTCTATGAGTTCTTCACGAATGATCTCAAGCACTTTTTCTTCATTGGCCAAGATTTCTTTAAGCTCTGCAATTAATTTAACAAGGGATCGGTACTCCTCTTCAATCTTTTCACGTTCCAATCCTGTTAAACGCTGCAGTCTCATATCAAGAATAGCTTGGGCTTGTTTTTCAGTCAGCGAGAATTGTTCAATTAATCCTGTTCTCGCAATTTCAGCCGTTTGAGAATTACGGATAAGGGAAATAACTGCATCAAGATGATCAAGAGCAATTCTCAATCCTTCCAAGATATGTGCTCTTGCCTCCGCTTTACGCAATTCATAAGCAGTACGGCGTCTGATTACGACTTTTTGGTGATCTAGGTAATACTCCAAGCATTGCTTTAAATTTAAAACTTTTGGCTGTCCGTCAACAAGCGCAAGCAGATTGATACCAAAAGAAGTTTGCAAAGCTGTTTGCTTATATAGATTATTTAGAATGACATGCGCGTTGGCATCTCTTCTGATTTCAATGACGATTCTCATACCTGTGCGGTCAGATTCATCACGTAGATCGGTAATACCTTCTATCTTCTTATCTCTGACAAGATCAGCGATTTTTTCGATTAGTTTTGCTTTATTTACTTGGTATGGAAGTTCTGTTACGACAATTCTTTCTTTTCCTGACGATGTTTGTTCGATCTCCGCTTTTGCCCGGATCGTAATCGAGCCTCGTCCTGATTCGTATGCTTTACGAATACCGCTTCGGCCCAAAATTTGCCCCGCAGTCGGGAAGTCAGGACCAGGAATAATCTCCATAAGCTCCTGTACTGCGATTTCAGGATTTTCACTGACAGCAAGCACACCGTCAATGATTTCTCCCAACTGGTGCGGAGGAATGTTTGTTGCCATACCTACCGCAATTCCGGCAGCGCCGTTTACAAGCAGATTCGGGAACCTTGAAGGCATAACGACAGGTTCTCTTTCTGATCCGTCATAGTTGTCCTGATAATCGATTGTGTCTTTTGTGATGTCTCGAAGAATTTCCATCGAGATTTTAGACATTCTTGCTTCCGTATAACGCATGGCAGCCGCAGAGTCCCCGTCAACAGAACCGAAGTTTCCGTGACCGTCAACGAGCATATAACGATAGTTGAAATCCTGCGCCATTCTGACCATGGATTCATATACCGCTGAATCACCATGCGGGTGGTATTTCCCGATAACTTCTCCGACGATACGCGCGGATTTTTTATAAGCCTTGTCACTTGTCATGCCCAGATCGTTCATTGCATACAAAATCCGTCTGTGAACCGGTTTTAAACCGTCACGGACATCTGGAAGAGCACGGGACACGATAACGCTCATTGCATAATCCAAGAAGGACGTACGCATTTCCTGACTGATATTTATTTCACGAACTTGTGGTGTGTTTTGTTCACTCATTAAAAAACCTCCCTGAAGTATCACATGAAATATGTGGGAGTAGATTGTCCATTATGATCTTCAATACGATTTCACTATTCTCCATTATATCAATAAACTTATGATTATACACATTAAATTGCTAGAATATATAGGTATTGCAAGCATTACTGCATCTGATCTCGTTCAGAAAAAAGCCTTATTTCTTATTGGAAATAAGGCTTTTTATGATTAGATGTCAAGATTTTTAACGTATCTCGCATTCGCTTCTATGAAGTTTCGGCGCGGTTCTACTTTGTCTCCCATTAGCATTTCAAATGTCTCATCGGCATCCATTGCATCTTCAAGAGTTACCTGAAGAAGTGTTCTGGAGCTCGGATCCATGGTTGTCTCCCATAACTGGGTCGCATTCATTTCTCCGAGACCTTTATAACGCTGCAATCCAGGCTTAGGCGTTTGAGGAAGAGTTTTCAACAGATCATCAAGTTCTTTGTCATTATATGCATATTCAACACGTTTTCCCTGTTGAACCTTGTAGAGCGGCGGCTGCGCAATATACACGTAGCCATTTTCAATAATTTGGCGCATATATCTGTAAAAGAACGTTAACAGCAGTGTTCTGATGTGCGCGCCATCAACGTCAGCATCAGTCATAATGACAACTTTGTGGTAACGGGCTTTCCCCAAGTTGAAATCTTCCCCTATACCTGTTCCGAGTGCTGTGATCATAGAACGAACTTCGTTGTTGGAAAGGATTTTGTCCAATCTTGCTTTTTCAACGTTTAAGATTTTACCTCTAAGCGGCAAAATGGCTTGGAAATGTCTATCGCGGCCTTGTTTAGCTGATCCTCCGGCAGAGTCACCCTCTACGATATATAACTCGGAAATGCTCGGATCTTTTGATGAGCAATCCGCTAGCTTACCGGGAAGGTTTGAAATTTCCAAAGCACTCTTGCGGCGTGTTAATTCACGCGCTTTTTTCGCAGCCATTCTTGCTCTTGCTGCCATCAAACCTTTGTCGACAATTTTTTTGGCCGCATCTGGATTTTCCAGCATAAATGTTTCCAATGCCGCAGAAAATAACGTATCGGTGATCGTCCGCGCTTCTGAGTTGCCTAGTTTTGTTTTCGTTTGGCCTTCAAACTGCGGATCAGGGTGTTTAATGGAAATAATCGCGGTTAGCCCTTCTCTTACGTCGTCACCGCTTAAGTTCGGATCATTTTCTTTAATGAGCCCTTTTTTTCTGGCGTAATCATTGATTACACGAGTCAGGCCCGTTTTGAAGCCGGCTTCGTGGGTCCCGCCTTCATACGTGTTAATGTTATTTGTAAACGAGTAAATGTTGCTTGTGTAGCTGTCATTATATTGCAAAGCCACTTCAACCGTAATGCCGTCCTTTTCGCCTTCAATGTAAATCGGCTCTTCATGGACAACTTCTTTAGAACGGTTTAAATACTCTACATAACTTTTAATTCCGCCTTCGTAATGGTACTCATTTTTGCGCTCTTGTCCTTCACGTTTATCTTCAATCGTGATGTTTACGCCTTTTGTCAAAAAGGCTAATTCGCGCACACGGTTAGCAAGCAGATCATAATCATACACAGTTGTTTCTGTGAAAATCTCAGGGTCCGGGACAAAATGTGTCGTCGTTCCTGAATGATCTGTTTCGCCAATGATTTCAAGGTCTGAAACCGGAACTCCGCGTTTATAGGTTTGACGATGGATTTTTCCGTCACGGTGTACCGTCACAACAAGCTCGGTTGAAAGCGCGTTTACAACTGACGCACCTACACCGTGCAATCCTCCGGATACTTTATAGCCGCTTCCGTCAAATTTCCCTCCGGCATGAAGCACCGTCATAATGACCTCTACCGCAGGCCGGCCCATTTTTTCATGAATACCGACTGGAATACCGCGGCCGTTATCTACCACCGTGATGCTGTTGTCTTTTTCGATTTGGATATTGATATCCGTACAATAACCGGCGAGGGCTTCGTCAATACTATTGTCGACAATTTCCCATACCAGATGGTGAAGGCCTTTGCTGTTGGTTGAACCGATGTACATTCCCGGTCTTTTACGAACAGCTTCCAATCCCTCCAGAACCTGTATCTGATTTTCATCATAACTGTTTTGCTGCTGTTCCATAGCCACGTCATTCACCTACACTTTTCTAAACGATATATTCGTGATAAAAAACTTCTAAGAATCTATTTCAAACATAAATTGCGCACGTTTTTTTAATGTGCTGGAAGATAAGGGAGAGTAATATATATTCTGAACCGTGACTACGATAGATTTTGGCGTGCCGTTTACGGAAGGCACCACCTTGTGTTTCTGTTTTTTCAGAAATTCTTCAACAATAGGCGACATGTTGGCTTTAAAATCAAAAATGCCGACAATATCTCGTGTTGAAACCACAAAGTCATCACCTAAATGAATATACAATTGCCCACCTCATTTCTTCACTTCACTAACGCACCGTTTTGCACACGGAACATTCCTGCTTGACGTAAGGTTTCGTGATCAATGCCATCAACGCTTGTCGTTGTGACAAACGTTTGTACACGGCCTTGGATCGTATGAAGCAAGTGTGACTGGCGATAATCATCCAGCTCACTCAATACATCATCCAATAGTAAAATGGGATATTCTCCGATTTCCTCATGGATCAGGTCAATCTCCGCAAGTTTAAGGGACAATGCCGTCGTTCGCTGCTGTCCTTGTGAACCATACGTCTGCACATCGCGTCCGTTCACATAGAAAAGAACATCGTCACGATGAGGACCTGACAGCGTAACACCGCGCTCAATTTCTTTTTCTCTTAATTTAGAAAACGCTTCTTGATAGCTATCTCCTATTTTCGACAAGTCTTTAGGATCTGATACCTCAAGAGCCGTACTGTACTTCAGGGTCAGCTCCTCAAGCCCTCTTGATATGCCTGTATGAATAGGCTGCGCCCATTTTTCAAGCTGCGCTGTAAACTGCAGGCGTTTTACAACGACTTTTGACGCAACTTCTACAAGCTGATCGGTCAAAACATCGAGCATCGTTCTGTCAGTTTGTTTTCTTGTTTGCAGCTGCTTCAAAAAATGATTTCGCTGGGAAAGGATTTTCTGGTAAAGAGAAAGATCATGCAGGTAGACAGGAGAAACCTGTCCAATTTCCATGTCAAGAAACCGCCTTCTCACTTGAGGGCTCCCCTTTACCAGATTTAAATCTTCCGGCGCGAACATGATGGTGTTGAGGGCCCCGACATACTGGCTGAGCTTTTGCTGTTCAATATGGTTGACCTTGCCCTTTTTACCCTTTTTGGAGATGACGAGCTGCATCGGGATCGCTCCGTTTTGCTTCATCACTCTTCCCTCTATTTTAGCATAGTCTTTGTCCCACCGTATAAGTTCTTTGTCATTTGATGTCCGGTGCGATTTCGCCATGGACAAGACATAGATCGCCTCCATGAGGTTTGTTTTCCCCTGGGCGTTTTCTCCGATGATGACATTTACTTTGTTTTCAAATTGGAGTTCAGCATGGTCGTAGTTGCGGTAAGATGTCAGTTCTAAGTTCTGGATATACAATCAGTATCACCCGCTTTAATTGACGACTTGAAAAGAACCAAATCCTTCAATCTCTACCACATCTCCAACATACAGCTTTCTGCCTCGGCGGTTGTCCGGTTCGTTGTTCACCAGCACTTCATGCTCGCTCAAAAACCACTTCGCCATACCGCCTGACTGAATGACATCGGCTAATTTCAAGAATTGTCCAAGTGTAATCATCTCTGTATCAATTGAAATCGGATTTGCCATTATATCGACCTCTTTCAAATATCACTAATATCTAATTGTACTAAAAAAAAACGAATTAGGGAAAGGGAAAACTTGTCGGAGCAGATACCGAATAGAAAAGCTGCCGAACGGGTCGGCAGCGTGTATCGGATTAATAGGTTCTGACAGGAAGGATAAGCTGTACAATCGTTTCATCATTCGGCGTGCGAATTAAGAAAGGCCTCATTGCACCTGTAAAGCTTACGCGTATCTCTGCTCCTTCAAGCACCTTTAGTGCATCCAACATATATTTTGGACTAAATGAGATATTTAATTCCTCACCATCAATTTGATCTGCAAGAATCGCTTCCACAACTTTACCGATTTCAGGTGAGTTAGAAGAAATCTCAATGGATTCAGCAGGTTTTGCAGAAAGTTTCACTACGTTGTTGCGCCCCTCTCTGGCTAGAAGGGATGCACGATCAATCGCCTGAAGGAATTCTTTCGTGTTCACAATGATTTCTGTTTTGCTTTCCTGCGGAATCAGGCTGGTTGTGTCCGGATAATTTCCGTCCAGAAGCCGCGAGAAGAACAAGACGTTTTTCGCTTTAAACAGAACTTGAGTTTCTGTGATCACGATATCTACAAGTTCCTGATTATCATCCAAAATCTTACTGAGTTCGGTTAAGCTTTTTCCCGGGATAACGACGTTGTAAGATCTGTCTTCTGGAATATCAAGTTTCGCTTTTCTTAATGCCAGACGGTGGCTATCCGTCGCAGTGCATAATAATTCACTTTTTTCCACGTTCCAGTTTACACCTGTCAAGATAGGGCGTGTTTCTGAGGTGGACACCGCGAACACTGTTTGTCTGATCAGATTTTTCAACAAATCAGTTGGGATCTGAATCGCATGATGCTCTTCGATCTGCGGCAAGTGCGGATATTCATCAGCGTCAAGCCCGTTTAGATTAAATTCTGCTTTGCCAGAACGGATAATTGTCAAATACTGATTTTGCACTTCGATTTCCACCATTGCCATCGGCAGTTTTTTGACAATTTCACTAAAGAAGCGGGCTTGTAAGACGATGCTTCCAGGCTGTTCTATCGTGACAATTTCTTTATCTCCTTCTTCTTTTGGAATAAAGGATTCGATAGAAATATCTGAATCGCTTCCCGTAAAGGATACTCCATCATCTGATGCAACGATTTTAATACCAGTCAAGATGGGAATTGTAGTTCTGGATGAAACGGCTTTTAATACATCTTGGACACTTTCAACAAGACGATCTTTTTGAATCGTGAATTTCATTTTTATCCTCCTAACGGATAATGTATTTATATATATATTTTTTTAAAAAAATAGTAGCAGTAATAGTAGGGCTTGTGGATTTGTGGATAAGTTGTGAAAAAGACAGGAAACACAGCCTATCCACATGTGGACAGACTGTGCATGACTAATGAAAAGTTATTCACACTTTCCCCGATTAATCCCCGGTCCTGCTATTTAAGCTGTTCTTTAATTTCTTTTACATGCTGCTGAAGCTGTTCATCATCTGTCAGCAGTTTTGAAATTTTTTCATGCGCATGAATAACGGTCGTATGGTCACGGCCTCCAAATTCTTCCCCGATTTTAGGAAGAGAGGAATCAGTCATTTCCCTTGATAAGTACATGGCAATTTGGCGCGGGAAAGCAACTGATTTTGTCCGTTTTTTTGCTTTGAAATCCTCGAGTTTAATATTAAATTGCTGGCCTACTACCCTCTGAATTTCTTTTATCGTAATGACTTTCGGTTTTGAAGAAGGAATAATATCTTTCAGCGCCTCAGCGGCCAGATCAGCATTAATATCTTTATTAATTAAAGATGAGTAAGCAACAACTCTGATTAATGCTCCTTCAAGTTCCCGAATATTGCTGTCGATTTGATTTGCGATGTAAAGCATAACCTCATTCGGAATATCGAGGCCTTCTGCTTTGGCTTTTTTTCTTAAAATCGCAATTCTCGTCTCCAAATCAGGCGGCGTGATATCCGTAATCAGGCCCCATTCAAAACGAGAACGTAATCTGTCTTCAAGTGTCGGAATTTCTTTTGGCGGTCTGTCACTTGAAATGACGATTTGTTTGCTTTCTTCGTGCAATGTGTTAAATGTATGGAAAAATTCTTCCTGGGTCTGTTCTTTTCCCGCTAAAAATTGAATATCATCTATCAAAAGCACATCGACATTTCGATAGCGATTGCGGAAATCGACGGCTTTATTATCTCGGATAGAGTTGATGAATTCGTTTGTAAATTTCTCAGAAGACAGATAAACCACTTTGGCAGAAGGATTATGATCTATTACATAATGGCCGATCGCATGCATTAAGTGTGTTTTCCCTAAGCCAACGCCCCCATAGATAAATAAAGGGTTGTATGCTTTCGCGGGTGCTTCCGCTACTGCGAGAGAAGCAGCGTGTGCAAATCGGTTTCCAGATCCGATGACAAAAGTATCAAAAGTATATTTTGGATTGAGCATATTTTGGGGAAAATCAGATGTTTCTTCTTTGACCGCTTTTTTGACTTGCGGTTTCGGCATAAAGTCTTCAACATCTTGATTTTGAGGAATGACAAACTTAATGCTCAATTCTTCCCCGGTTAATTCATATATAGTATCTGCAATAAGATGCAAGTATCTGGACTCGAGCCAGTCTCTGGCAAATTCATTAGGAGCGGTGATTGTCAATGTATCTCCCTGCAGTGAGTGGGCTTTGGTTGATTTCATCCAAGTTTCAAAGCTCGGTTTGCTCAACTTTTTTTCGATTTGAGCAAGGGCTTGATTCCACAGATCTAATATATTTTCCAT